>DASUVU010000106.1:0-2349 GCA_036378815.1 Agromyces sp.
ATCGGGCGAGCAGGGGCCGGACGACCTCGATCGCGAGCGGCTCGACCAGCTCGTGCACCCGCGCGTCGCGGAGGAACTGCTCGACCCTGGTGAGGTCGTTGCCGCCGAGCACCGTCACGTGCCCCTGGAGGAGGACGATCGCGGCGAGCCGGCGTTCGTAGACCGGCTCCGACCACAGCTCCGAAGCGAGCGCCGTCACCTCGTCGTGCGTCGATGTCGGATGCCGCCGCTGCGCGTCGCGCACCGTGCCACGCACCGCCCCGACCGACGCGCCGTAGAAGCGCAGCCCTCCCCCGATCCGATCGGCATCCGCCTCCGCGCGCTCCTCTGAGCCTTCGGCCTGGAGCGTGCGGACGATGAACTCGGCGGCCGGCGACGTCACCATTCGATTCTGCGCTACCGCGACGACGGCAACCGCACGGCGACCTTCAGGCCGCCGCCCGTGCGAGGCACGATCGACAGCGTTCCGTCGTGCGCCTCAACGATGCGCTTGGCGATCGCGAGGCCCAACCCCACTCCGGCGTGGTCGCCGCGAATGCGCTCGGTGCCGCGTTGGAAGGGTTCGGTGAGCGTTGCAATGAGCTGCGGGCTCAGCGGTTCCCCCGTGTTCTCGACCGTGAGCGTGACGGAATCGGATGCCGCGGCGGTGACTATTCGCACCGTCCCCGTGTCGGGCAGGTTGTGCACGATCGCGTTGTGCACGAGGTTCGTCGTCAACTGCTGCAGCAGGGCGGGCGACCCGACGGCGACGGCGAGCTCGCCCGACGTCTGCAGCGAGACGCCGCGGCCCTCGGCGAGCGGAAGGAGCGTTTCCACCGCCTCCTCGGCGAGGAGCGACAGATCGACGGGCTCGCGCGTGAAGGAGCGGCCGTCGGCACGGCTGAGCAGCAGCAACGCCTCCGTGAGTTCGATCGCCCGGGCGTTGACGACGCGAAGCCGTTCCACGAGCTCACGGTCACCGGTCACCGGATCGTCTCGGGCCACATCGAGCAGGGTCTGCGTGATCGCGAGCGGGGTCCGCAACTCATGGGAGGCGTTGGCCGCGAATCGCTGCTGCTCGGCGAGGTTCGCCTCGAGCCGCGCGAGCATGTCGTCGAAGCTGTCGGCGAGTTCGCGGAACTCGTCGCGCCGACCTTCGAGTTCGATGCGATGCGAGAGGGAGCCGCCCGCGGCCCTCCGAGTCGCCGCCGTGAGTCGCCGCAGCGGCGCGAGCATGCGACCGGCGAGGAACCACCCGCCCAGGACTCCGAACACGAGCAGCAGGAGCAGCACCCAGAGGAGGGCCGGTGCGAACGCCCGCACGAGGTCGTCTCGCCCCGGGACGAATCCCTCGAGCGTCTGCGCCGCCTCGGCGGGCACGTAGCGAAGGAGGAACACCCACACGATCGCGAGCAGCAGGGCGACGGCCAGCAGGAGGAAGCCGACGTAACTGAGCGTGAGCTTGAGGCGAACGCTCGGTCCGGGCACTCGCTCCATGGTCACTCCTCCCGGTCGCCGGCCGCGGCCTCGGCTCCGGCGTCGATGCGGTATCCGACACCGGGCACCGTCGCGATGACCCACGGCTCGCCCAGGCGCTTGCGCAACGCGGAGACGGTGATGCGCACGGCGTTGGTGAAGGGGTCGGCGTTCTCGTCCCAGGCGCGCTCGAGCAGCTCTTCGGCGCTGATCACGCCACCCCCGGCTGCGACCAGCACCTCGAGCACGGCGAACTGCTTGCGCGTGAGCGCGACGTACCGCCCGTCTCGAAAGACCTCGCGGCGGAACGGATCGAGCCGGAGCCCCGCGATCTCGAGCACGGGTGGCCGTGCGTGCACGCGGCGGCGGTCGAGCGCCCGAAGGCGGAGCACCAGCTCGTGGAGGTCGAACGGCTTGGTGAGGTAGTCGTCGGCGCCGATCCCGAAGCCGGTCGCCTTGTCGTCGATCCGATCCGCAGCGGTCAGCATCAGGATCGGCATCCCGCTGCCTGAGGCGACGATGCGTTCGGCGATCTCATCGCCCGAAGGCCCGGGGATGTCGCGGTCGAGCACGGCGATGTCGTACGCGTTGGTGCTCAGCAGTTCGAGTGCGGTGTCACCGTCGCCCGCGACATCCGCCGCGATCGCCTCGCGTTGCAGGCCGGTTCGGATGCCCTCGGCCATCAGGGGCTCGTCCTCGACGATCAGCACGCGCATGCCTCCGATGCTACGAGTCGTCGCATATCGCCGGCATATGAAGGGGGGCATACGCTCTGGCAACATGCAACCGCGTTGGCTGGCGGCATGACCTCAGATGACCGGGCACGAACCCCCGCCCGCCCTCCTCGATCGGTCGTCGTCATCGCGCTGGCGATGGGGGCGGCCGTCCTCGCCG
>DASUVU010000107.1:0-7423 GCA_036378815.1 Agromyces sp.
CTCACCGTGGGCGCGTTCTCGACCGCGTTCGCCTACGTCGCCGGAATCCAGGCGATCCGCATGCTCGGCACGCGCCTCTCGTCGTTCCTCGGCCTCTCCGAGGTCATCTTCGCCGCGGTGGTCGCGTGGGCGCTGCTCGGCGAGGCCATCGGGCCGGTCCAGGCGCTCGGCGGGCTGCTCATCCTGGCCGGGATCGTGCTCGTCAAGCTCGAGCGTCAGGCCGGCCGGGCGGGGGAGGTCGGGCTCGCCGACGCGACGGCGTTCGCCCCGGAGCCAGCGGATGCCGCATCCGCTCGGCGTCCGTAGACTCCGCTACATGCGCGTCGGCATCGTCATACTCCCGCAGCACGACTGGCCCGACGCGGCACGGTACTGGCGGGGCGCCGAGGAGCTCGGCTTCGACCACGCCTGGACGTACGACCACCTCGCATGGCGCGGCCTCGCCGGCGAGCGCTGGCACGCCACCGTACCGACGCTCACGGCGGCGGCCATGGTGACGAATCGCATCCGGCTCGGCACGTTCGTCGCGTCGCCGAACTACCGGCATCCGGTGCCGTTCGCGAAGGACATCGCGACCGTCGACCAGGTCTCGGGCGGCAGGATGCTCCTCGGCGTAGGGTCGGGCGGCACGGGCTTCGATGCCTACGTGCTCGGGCTGCCCGAGCTGACGCCCCGGCAGCGGTTCGCCAGGTTCGCCGAATTCGCGGAGGCGCTCGACGTGCTGCTCCGGTTCGAGCGGCCGGGCTCGGGCGGGATCTCCTTCGAAGGCGAGTGGTTCACGTCCTCGAATGCTCGCATGGTGGGAGTGCCCGCCCAGGTGCCTCGGATGCCGCTGCATCTGGCCGCCGACGGACCGAGGGGCATGGCGCTCGCCGTGCGGATCGCCGACGGCTGGGTCACGACGTCGAGCGATCACGACACCGAGACCTGGTGGCGGCGGGCGGGCGAGCTCAGCGCTCGACTCGACGACGTGTGCGCCGCCGCCGGCCGCGACCGGGGGTCACTCGTTCGCACGCTCCTGCTCGACAGCGAGGTGCACTACAGCCTCACCAGCGCCCACGCGTTCGAAGACGCGGTGTCCCGTGCCGCGGAGCTGGGCTTCAGCGACGTGGTCGCGCACTGGCCGCGGGAGCATGGGCTCTACGCCGGCGACGAGCGCGTACTCGAGGAGGTCGCCGCGCGGCTGCCCGCGCTCCGCGCGATAGCCTGAGGCGCATGCCCGCGCCCCGCTCGAAGCCCCTCCTCAGATGGGAGCCGCTCCCGTTCCTGGTGCTCATCGTGCTGCTGCTTCTCACCGGCGTCGTGCGGCCCGACAGCCCGCCGGTCCTCTTCTGGGGCCTCTCCGCGGCCATCCTCGCCGCGATCGTCTGGCTCGTGGTGTCCCTCGTCCGCGGCAGTCGGCGCATGAATCCCGATCAGTGGGGCGATCTCTCCACGCTCGATGGACTCGTGATCGTCGAAGTCCCGCGCGTCGAGCGCGAGATTCGCACGGTCGTGCCGGTCGACGACGTGCGGCGCCACCAGATGGCGATCGAGCTCGCACGTATCCACGGCGGGCCCGAGCAACCCGCGGTGCTCGTACCGAGGGCGAGCCGTTGGCTGAAGCGGCGGTACCGCGTCGGCGTGCAGCTCGTCGGTGGCGACCGACCGCGTCACGCGGGCTTCCTCACCAGCGCAGCCGAGGAGCGGTGGGTCGACCGGCTCGATGGCATGTCCCAGCGCGGCGAATACGTTCAGGTGCCCGCGATCATCACGGGATCGTCGCGTCCCTACGGAGTCGAACTCGACCTCGGTGGTCTGGCGACGATGACGCAGTAGGTGCGCTCGATCAGTTCTGCGTCTGCTCGGCGCCCTCTCGCGCCGCCAGCTCCGAGCGCACCTTGTCCATGTCGAGCGCCCGTACCTGCGAGATGAGATCGTCGAGCATCGGGCGCGGAAGCGCCCCGGCCTGGGCGAAGACGCCGATGCCGTCCTTGAAGGCCATGATCGTGGGGATGGAGCTGATGTTCATCGCCGCTGCGAGCTGCTGCTGGTCCTCGGTGTCGACCTTCGCGAACACGATGTCGGGGTTCGCCTCGGACGCCGCCTCGTAGTTGGGGGCGAACTGCAGGCAGGGGCCGCACCACCCGGCCCAGAAATCGACGAAGACGGTGCCGCCCTCGAGGATCGTCTTCTCGAAGTCGTTCATGGTGAGCGCCACGGTAGCCATGTCTCCACCCTAAGCGGCCCGCCTGAGCATGCCTCCGATGTTCCCTGTGGGCGGGGTGTGAGCATTCCATTGCCGCGCGACGCCTCCCCGCGGCGGTATGGTGTGGTCGTGGTCGCATTCGACGGAGTGCAGGGATCGTTCCGTCGCCGCGGCGAGGTGCCCGACGGAGCCGTTCCGCAGGCGCGCCCCGCCGACGACGAGGCGCTGGCGCTCGACGCTGCCATCGGCGACGTGCGCGACTGGCGTGCGTTCCCACGGGGCACCGAGCGCACGATGTTCCGCGCCCCGAGCGGCGAGCTCGCGCGGGTCGCGTACGGACCGCCCACGGGCCGACGCGTCGTGCTCGTGCCGGGGGCGACGGGGTCCAAGGAGGATTTCGTGCTCATGCTGCCGCTGCTGGCGGCCGCCGGGTATCGGGTGGAGTCGTTCGACCTCGCCGGCCAGTACGAGTCCGCCGATGCCGGCCCGTGGCACTTCGACCCGCCCCGGGCGCGCTACGACGAGCGGCTCTTCCTCGATGACCTCCTCGCCGTGCTCGACGACGGCCCTGGTCGCGCCCACGTGCTGGGCTACAGCTTCGCCGGCACGCTCGCCGAGCTCGCGCTGCTCGAGCGTCCCGACCGATTCGCGAGCCTCACGCTGCTGAGCGCCCCGCCCGTGCCCGGCCAGGCGTTCCGCAGCATCAAGCGCATCGGCGCGCTCGCCCCGTTCACCACCGCGCGGGTGAGTGCCGGACTGATGCTCTGGGGCATCCGGAGCAACCTCAACAAGGTGTCGCCCGGCCGCATCGCCTTCGTACGAGAACGCTTCGCGCTCACTCGCCGCGAGAGCGTCGACGACATCATCGGCCTGATGATGCACACTCCCGACCTGCGAGCCGAGCTCGCCGCGTCGCCGGTGCCGAAGCTCGTCGCGGTCGGCGAGCACGACCTGTGGTCGCGCGAACTGCACCAGGGCTTCGCGCACCGGATCGGCGCCCGCCTCGCCGTGTACCTCACCGGTCACAGCCCGTGCGAGACGGCGCCGCATCAACTCGTGCGCGACATGCTGGCGCTGTTCGCCGAGGCCGAGAACCAGGACTGACGCGACGGATGCCGCGGGCCGATCAGGCCGGCAGCGGCTCCTCGCCCTCGGTGGCCTCCACCTCGGTCTCGAGCTCCTCTGGAACGATTGGGCGCCCGCGGGCGCGCCAGTAGGCCGCGCGGCGCTCCAGCGGTCCCCACCCGCGGAAGTCCATCGCCATCGTATGGAAGGCCACGTGAACCCGGCGCCACAGTCCCTCGAGGCTGTCGAACGGGCGTGCCGAGACTCCCACGAGCATCCGGTCGTCGCGGACCACCGTCATGCCTGGCCGGATCCACCACGAGAGGTCGAGGTCGTCGTGCACGTCGCCGCGATCACGGTGCACGACGTCGCGGAGTTCGAGCCACGCCTCCCGGCGCATGGCGTAGTTCGAGCCGAACACGGGCGGATGGCCGAGCAGGGCGCCGATCGCGAGGAAGTAGCCGCCGATGTAGACGTTCCGGGCGATCCAGCGGATCACCGGGTTGGCGCCGTAGAACACGCCGGAACCCGTGACGAACGTCGGACGGTCGGGACGCGACATCCGGTGCTCGATCTCGGCGAGCCACCCCGGTGCCGGCACCGAGTCCGCGTCGAGGCGGGCGAGCAGGTCGCCGGATGCCGCGTCGAACCCGGCCGCGGTCGCGGGCCAGACGCCGCGCAGCTGCTCCTCGACCACCCGGGCGCCCGCGGCACGCGCGACGTCGGCCGTGGCATCCGTCGATCCGTTGTCGACGACGATGATCTCGTCGGCCGGACGTGACTGCGCGGCGAGCGCGTCGAGGCAGGCACTGACATAGCCTGCATCGTTGTAGCTCGGGATCACGACCGAAATGATGCCCACTGTCGGGAGTCTAGCCAGTGCGGAACCGCGTCACGCGAGATCGTTGCGCGTGGCCCGGGTCTGACGCAAGGGGTGTTCATCTGCGCATGGTCCACCTAAGCTCTCCCTCAATGTGTGTCACCCGAAGAAGGGTGCCCAGTGAAAGGAAGACGATGAAGTCATCTGCCACACTTTCCCGACGCGCCAAGGCGGTGGGAGTCGCTACCGCGACGATCGCGGCCCTGGCGCTCGTGCCGACCGGGGCGGCATTTGCCGCACCAGGCGGCGCGCAGAGTTGCGAGAACCGCAACAACAACACCGTCCAGAAGCTCCTCGAGTGCGTCGACGCCGACGGAGCGATGGAGCACCTCGAGGCGTTCCAGCAGATTGCCGACGACAACGGCGGCAGCCGCGCGGCCGGCCTGCCCGGCTACGAGGCGAGCGTCGACTACGTCGTCGAGACGCTCGAGGCCGCAGGATGGAACGTGACGATCGACGAGTTCGACTTCACGTTCGTCGGGCCGTCGACCTTGACGCAGCTGACCCCGGTCGAGGCGGACTACCCGACAGGGCCGTTCACCGGAAGCGGATCGGGAGACGTGACGGCATCAGTCGTCGGAGTCGACCTGCAGCTCGGTATCGGCAACACGAACACCAGTGGATGCGAAGATGCCGACTTCGCCAATTTCCCGGCCGGTTCCATCGCCCTCATCCAGCGTGGCTTCTGCCCGTTCGCCGACAAGGCGATCAACGCTGAGGAGGCGGGCGCCGCCGGCGTCATCATCTTCAACGCGGGTGATGCGGCCACGGCAGACCGCCAGGACCTCATCGTCGGTACGCTCGGCGGCTCGGAGGTCGTCGACATCCCCGTCGTCGGTGCGAGCTACGAACAGGGCGTCGCCCTCTCGCAGGCAGGTTCGACGGCCCGCGTCTTCGTGCCGCTGCCTGAACAGCGCCCGCAGAAGAACGTCATCGCGGAGCTCCCCGGCAAGAACACCGACAATGTCGTGATGGCCGGTGCGCACCTCGACTCGGTGCAGGCGGGTCCCGGTATCAACGACAACGGCAGCGGATCCGCTTCGCTGCTCGAGGTCGCGCAGAACCTGTCGAAGCTGAAGCCGCAGAACACCATCCGCCTCGCGTGGTGGGGAGCTGAGGAAGCGGGCCTGCTGGGCTCGCAGGCGTACGTCGACGGCCTGTCGCAGGCCGAGAAGGACCGCATCGCGCTGTACCTGAACTTCGACATGGTCGCGTCGCCGAACTACATCTTCATGATCTACGACGGTGACGAGTCGCAGTTCCCGGCGCCGGTCGAGGTGCCCGCGGGATCGGTGCAGATCGAGGACCTCTTCGAGAGCTACTTCACGAGTGTGGGGCAGCCGTACGATGACGCCGAGTTCAGCGGTCGCAGCGACTACGAGGCGTTCATCCTCGAGGGCATTCCGGCCGGTGGCCTGTTCACCGGCGCCGAGGTCATCAAGACCGCGGAGCAGGAGGAGATCTGGGGCGGCGTCGCAGGTGAGTCGTACGACCAGTGCTACCACCAGGCGTGCGACACGATCGACAACGTGAACGTGGAAGCGCTCGACGTGAACATCGACGCGATCGCGCTCGCCATCCTCGCCTACTCCTACTCCACGGAGTCGGTGAACGGCGTGGTCGGCAAGAACATCCCGGGTGGCCTAGCGCTGCCGGTTCCGGCCGGCCCCGAGGGCACCACCGGCAGCGGTGGCGGCCACTCGCACGGCGACGACCACTGAGTCCGAGCTGACGCATTGAGAACGGAGGCGGGGGTGCCGGAGCGGCACCCCCGCCTTTTCTGTTCCGAGGTGGCGCACGTCGGGCACACTGAGCTGGTGGAGACCATCGTGAAGCGACCGGCGGATGCTCCGGCGGGCTTCTTCGAGGCCGAGGCGGCCGGTCTCGCGTGGCTCGCAGCGGCGGGTGGCGCGAAGACCGCGGCGGTCGTATCCGTGTCACCCGGCAGGATCGAGGTCGAACGCGTGGTTGAGGCACGTCCGCAGGTCGCGGCAGCCCGGTCGTTCGGCGCCGCCCTCGCCCGGACGCACGAGGCGGGCGCCCCTGCCTTCGGCGCCCGCCCCGACGGCTGGCACGGTCCCATGTTCATCGGACGGCGCATCCTGCCCGCCGCCGAGGATGCCACCTGGGGCGCGTTCTACGCGCGCGACCGAGTGTTGCCGTACCTCGAGGTCGCCGAGCAGGTGGGGAACACCACAGCAGCCGAAGCGGATCTCGTGCGACGGGCGTGCCGCGCGATCGCGGCGGGTGCGTTCGACGACGACGAACCGCCCGCCAGGATCCATGGCGACCTGTGGAACGGCAACCTCCTGTGGTCGGCCGACGGGGTCGTGCTCATCGATCCGGCCGCACATGGCGGGCATCGCGAGACCGACCTCGCCATGCTGGCGCTCTTCGGATGCCCCTTCCTCGACGTGGTGATTGCGGCGTACGACCGCGCGGCGCCATTGCGGGAAGGATGGCGCGAGCGCGTGCCGCTGCACCAGTTGCATCCGCTCGCCGTGCATGCCGCAGGGCACGGTCGAAGCTACGGGGTCGCACTCGCCGCGGCCGCTGAGGCGGTCCTCCAGCGAGGAGAAGCGACGAACGACGCGGGAATAGATTGATCGAGGCATCCGTTCTCGTAATTACATGCAAACGCATGGAGTAGATTTCACAGCCCAGGAGGGCGTAATGCAGTTCGGTATCTTCACCGTCACCGACATCACCCAGGACCCCACGACCGGTCGCACGCCGAGTGAGCACGAGCGCATCACGGCCACGCTCACGATGGCGAAGCACGCCGAGGAGGTCGGGCTCGATGTCTTCGCGCTCGGCGAGCACCACAACCCGCCGTTCTGGTCTTCCTCGCCCACGACCACGCTCGCGTACATTGCAGGGCAGACCTCGACACTGCAACTGTCGACGGCGACGACGCTCATCACCACCAACGATCCGGTGAAGATCGCCGAGGACTACTCGATGCTCCAGCACGTGTCGGGCGGGCGGGTCGACCTGATGCTCGGCCGCGGCAACACCGGCCCGGTCTACCCGTGGTTCGGCCAGGACATCCGCCAGGGCCTGCCGCTCGCCCTCGAGCACTACGAGCTCCTGCACCGCCTCTGGCGTGAGGACGTCGTCGACTGGTCGGGCCAGTTCCGCACGCCCCTGCAGGGCTTCACGGCCACGCCGCGCCCGCTCGACGACGTGCCGCCGTTCGTCTGGCACGGCTCGATCCGCACGCCCGAGGTCGCCGACCAGGCCGCGTTCTACGGCGACGGCTTCTTCGCCAACCACATCTTCTGGCCCGC
>DASUVU010000108.1:0-10153 GCA_036378815.1 Agromyces sp.
GTCGACCACGGGTACATCACGGCACCGGATGCCGCGACGCTCCGGGCGGCGTGGGTGTTCGCGTCCCGCGCCCGGTCCGCCCTTACACTCTGGCTCGACCGCACGACGGACGTGCTTCCGGTCGAGCGTTCGCAGCTCGAGGGCGTCGCACGCATCATGGGCTACCCGCCGGGGTCGGCGACGCGGCTGGAGGACGACTACCTGCAGGTCACGCGGCGCGCTCGCGCCGTCTTCGAGCGCGGGTTCTACGGCGTCGAGCCCCGCCGCGATCCGACGACCAACTGACCCGGCGCTGCGCTCCGCTCGCACAGCGTGCACCGTGCGGGCGTCGAACCGTCGCGAAGTGCGAGTGGATGCGGTGCGGACCCGCGCTCTGCGACGGTTCGCGCCATGCCGGCCCGGCGCGTTCCGCGCCCTGACGGGGGAGAGGATCATCGCGGTCGGCGGCGGACGTCGGCGCGGGCGTCAGGGCGTGTTCTTGCGAGGGCTTCGAGTGTTCGGTGCGCCGGGGGCGTAGTCGGTTTGGTCGCGCTGGGAGCGGTAGTACGCGTCAGCGCCTTCCCCGCGTGCGGCATCGTCGTCGTCGCCTCTCGTGGCGCGCCCCGGCTTCTCGCGGCCCTCAACGTCGGTACCACGACGATGGCAACGACGGCGAGTGCGACGAGCACGATCGGCACCCATGTGTCCATGGCGCTCAGGCTACTCGCGTGCCGTGTAGAACGCGAGTGATACTCATTTCCGTCGCGCGGCGTCTTTCCGTCGCACGGCGTCTCCGGACATCTCCGCACCAGCATCGAACCGTCGCGAAGTGCGAGTGGCTGCGACGCGCACCCGCAGTTCGCGACGGTTCGGGCGCAGAAGCGAACGGGCCCGCGCCGCCGAAGCGATGCGGGCCCGCGCCGGGGAGTCGGGGTCAGACGCCGAAGTACAGCTCGTACTCGAACGGGTGGGGGCGCTGCGCGAGGGGCTTCAGCTCCTTCTCGCGCTTGTAGTCGATCCAGGTCTCGATGAGCTCCTTGGTGAACACGCCGCCCTCGAGGAGGAAGTCGTGGTCGGCCTCGAGCGCGTCGAGCACGGCGTCGAGCGAGCCCGGCACCTGGGGGATCGAACGTGCCTCCTCGGGCGGAAGCTCGTAGAGGTCCTTGTCGACCGGCTCGTGCGGCTCGATGCGGTTCTTGATGCCGTCGATGCCGGCCATGAGCTGCGCGGCGAAGGCGAGGTAGGGGTTGCCAGAGGCATCCGGAGCACGGAACTCGATGCGCTTGGCCTTGGGGTTGTTGCCCGTGATCGGGATTCGAATGGCCGCCGAGCGGTTGCCCGCCGAATAGACGAGGTTGACGGGAGCCTCGAAACCGGGGACGAGACGGTGGAACGAGTTCACCGACGGGTTCGTGAACGCGAGGATGGCCGGAGCGTGCTTCAGGATGCCGCCGATGTACCAGCGGGCGAGGTCGCTGAGTCCGCCGTAGCCGGCCTCGTCGTAGAACAGGGGCTTGCCCTCGTTCCACAGCGACTGGTGCGTGTGCATGCCCGAGCCGTTGTCGCCGAAGAGCGGCTTCGGCATGAAGGTCGCGGTCTTGCCCCACTCGTTCGCCGTGTTCTTGACGATGTACTTGAATTTCAGGATGTCGTCGGCGGCGTGCACCATCGTGTCGAATTTGTAGTTGATCTCGCCCTGGCCGGCCGTGCCCACCTCGTGGTGCGAACGCTCGACCTCGAGGCCGACCTCCATGAGCTTGAGCACGATGTCGTCGCGCAGGTCGGCGTGCTGGTCGACGGGCGAGACCGGGAAGTAGCCGCCCTTGTACGCCGTCTTGTTGGCGAGGTTGCCGCCCTCCTCCTCGCGGCCGGAGTTCCAGGCGCCCTCGCTCGAGTCGACCGCGTAGAAGCTCGAGTTCTGCTTCACCTCGTAGCGCACGTCGTCGAAGATGTAGAACTCGGCCTCGGGGGCGAAGAACGCGGTGTCGGCGATGCCCGTCGACGCGAGGTACTTCTCGGCCTTCCGGGCGACCTGGCGCGGGTCCTTGCCGTAGATCTCGCCGTTCCGGGGGTTGTAGATGTCGAACACCATCACGAGGGTGCGCTCGGCACGGAACGGGTCGACGTAGGCCGTGGAGACATCCGGAATCAGCTGCATGTCCGATTCGTGGATCGACGCGAACCCGCGGATCGACGAGCCGTCGAAGAGCTGGCCGACCGTGAAGAACTCCTCGTCGACGGTCGACGCCGGGATGTTGAAGTGCTGCTGCACACCCGGGAGATCGGTGAAACGGATGTCGAGGAACTTGACATCCGTCTCCTTGATGAATGAGAGCACTTCGGACGAATCACTGAACATGTGACGGAATCTCCAAGGGGGGCGGGATGGGACCGGCGAGCGTGGGCCAGCCGTTAGCACGTTAGCGAGCCGCGATTTCCCGGCCATGACGCGAATGTTTCGGCAATGTTACGCCCGGCACGCGTCGGTAGACTCTACGGGTGCCCGACGCGACTCCCGAAACCACCGGCGGCCTCCGACCCAACCGGTGGCCGGGGGAGCGACTCGGGCTGCCCGCCACCGGGACGGGATCGGTCGGCCGGGTCGGCCGCCGGATCGCGGCCCTCGTGATCGACTGGGCGGCGGCGATGCTCATCTCGCTGCTCTTCGCGCCATACGACTCGCTGGCGTACTCGTGGATCACGCTCGGTATCTTCGCGATCATGCAGATCCTCTTCATTCCCACGATCGGCGGCAGCATCGGCCACCGCCTCCTCGGCATGCGCGTCGTGCCGATCGCGGGCGGTTGGGTCGGCCTGTGGCGGCCCATCGTGCGCACGCTGCTGCTCGTCATCGTGATCCCGGCGCTCATCTGGGACGCCGACCAGCGCGGCTTCCACGACAAGGTGGCCGGCACGGTGCTGCTGCGGGCGTGAGCCGAACATGGGAAGCGGCATCCGCCGTCTGACGGATGCCGCATGCCGGTCGATGCTCAGCGCATCTTGCCGCGCTGGGGGCGCACCTTCAGCGGGTCGATGCCCTTCGGAATCGGCAACGGCGTCTGCAGTGAGTTCAGCCGGTTCGACACGGCCAGCACCTCGGGCTTCGTGAGGGTGCGCTTCGTCTTGCGCAGCGTCGCCGGGAGGCGGTGGAGCTCGACCGAGCCCTCCTCGTGGCCCACGGTGATCAGGGTGATCGGCACGTTCGGAAGCACCCGCGTGACCTTTCGCTGCTCGTCGTCGAGCATGCGCTTCGTGCGCGTGGCCGGGCCCTCGCTGATGAGCGCGACACCGCCGCGGCCGACCGCGCGGTAGACGGCGTCCTGGGTCTTGCCGTTCACGGCGACCGGCATCTCGTTGCCGACCCATCCGCCACGCAGGCCGCTGCGGAGCACTGCCCCCACCGCGCCCGGCTGGCCGTCGATCTGCGAGTAGGCCGCCCGCTCGGCGCGGCGACCGAGGATCACGAGCGCGACGAGGATGCCGGCGAGCACGCCCGCGATGACCCAGAGCGCGATCGTGAGGCCGTTGCCGTCGCTGAGCCACAGTGCGAGCGCCAGGCCGACGAGCACCGGAGCGAGGAAGCCGAGCAGCATGAGCCACTGCGAGCTCGGGTCGTAGCGGCGAGTCATCTGGAAGACCTGCCACATCTGCTTCATGCGGCCGGGCTCCTTGGGGGAGGACGACTTGTCCTTCGTGCGTGCCATGGACTCAAGGATACCGGCGCGCCCGCCCCGCCTCCGACCGCGTTCACCGAGGGCGGAGGCGGGGTGTCGGATGCCTCAGCCGACCGCCTGCGCGAATCCGAGCGATGCGTCGGCGAGGTGGGCGAGCTCCACCGGCAGCCGGCGACCCTTCGCCTGCATGGACTGCGCCCAGAGCCGTCCGGCTCGGTACGACGACCGCACCAGCGGGCCGGCGAGCACCCCGAGGAAGCCGATCTGCTCGGCCTCGGCCTTGAGCTCGACGAACTCCGCGGGCCGGACCCATCGAGCGACGGGGAGGTGACGCGCGCTCGGGCGCAGGTACTGGGTGATCGTGAGGATGTCGGTGCCGGCGTCGTGCAGGTCGTGCAGCGCCTGCGAGACCTCGGCGCGCGCCTCGCCCATGCCGAGGATGAGGTTCGACTTCGTGATCAGGCCGGCGTCGCGGCCCTGCGTGATCACGTCGAGCGATCGTTCGTAGCGGAACGCCGGGCGGATGCGCTTGAAGATGCGCGGCACCGTCTCGACGTTGTGCGCGAACACCTCGGGCCGGGCCGAGAAGACCTCGCCGAGCAGCTCGGGGTTCCCCGAGAAGTCGGGGACGAGGATCTCCACGCCGGTCCCCGGCGACTGCCGGTGGATCTCGCGGATCGTCTCGGCGTAGAGCCACGCCCCCTCGTCGGGCAGGTCGTCGCGCGCGACGCCCGTGACCGTGGAGTAGCGCAGCTGCATGCGCACCACCGACTCGGCGACCCGGCGCGGCTCGTCGACGTCGTAGTCGGCGGGCTTGCCGGTGTCGATCTGGCAGAAGTCGCAGCGGCGCGTGCACTGCGAACCACCGATGAGGAAGGTCGCCTCGCGGTCCTCCCAGCACTCGTAGATGTTGGGGCAGCCGGCCTCTTGGCAGACTGTGTGCAGCCCCTCGCCCTTCACGAGCTGCTGCAGCTGGAGGTACTCGGGACCCATCTTCGCCCGGGTCTTGATCCACTCGGGCTTGCGCTCGATCGGCGTCTGGGCATTGCGGACTTCGAGGCGCAGCATCCGGCGCCCCTCTGGTGCGGTGCTCATGCCGCGACCGCCGCCTCATCCTCGGCCCGGAACCGTCGGGCGATCCGGTCGATCAGGTCTTCGGGGCTCACGTCGCGGCCGAGCTCGCGCGAGATGGTGGTCGCACCGGCATCACGGATGCCGCAGGCCACGATCTTCTCGTAGGGCTCGAGGGAGTTCGAGCAGTTCAGGGCGAAGCCGTGCATCGTCACGCCGTCGGCGACGCGGATGCCGATCGCCGCGATCTTGTTCTCGCGACCCGGTTCGCCGACCCACACGCCCGAGCGGCCCTCGACGCGACGGCCGTCGACGCCGAGTCCGGCGAGCACATCGATGATGATGCCCTCGAGCCGGCGAACATAGCCGACGACGTCGACTGGCTCGGCGAGCCGCAGGATCGGGTAGCCGACGAGCTGGCCCGGTCCGTGCCACGTGATCTTGCCGCCGCGGTCGACGTCGACGACGGGGGTTCCGTCGGTCGGCCGCTCATCGGGCGCGGTGCGCTTCCCGGCGGTGTAGACGGAGGGGTGCTCCAGGAGGAGGACGGTGTCGGGGCGTTCGCCCCGGACGACCGCGCGATGGACGGCGCGCTGAAGGTCGAGACCCTCGATGTACGGCACGGAGTTGGCGCTTAGCCCCGCGACGATGATGTCGAGCATGCGCATCAGTCTAGGTGTCGCGACGGATGCTGCCCGACGTCGTTCGCGGCCCGGAAAGCGACTCACCCTCGACAGGCGCCCGTCGCGATTCGCCCTCCACCGGCGAGGCTTCCGGAGCCGATTCGTCCTGGCGCGATGAGAGGGTCCACCCATGCCTCGCAGCCGAAGTCGAGCACGCACGACGCGCGCCGAGTCCGCTCTCGTCCCTCCGCCGCTCGAGGGCCGGCTCGTCGGATATCGGTTGCTCCGCCGAATCGCGACGGGCGATCGTGCAGACCTCTACCTCGCCGTCGCCGATGCCGACCCCGATGCCGATGCCGACCCCGAGGATGCCGCGCATGACGGCGCCTCCGCTGCGACGCTGCCGCTCGTCGCGGTGCGCGTCTACCCGGCCGACGCCGACGACGCGATCATCACGACCGAGATCGAGGCCATGTCGTCGGATGCCTCGGGCACGCTGCCGAGGCTCATCGACGTGGCGACCCTCGACGACGGGCGATGCTGCGTCGTCGTGGAACGGATCGGCGGACCGACGCTCTCACGCCTGCTCATCGAACGCACGGTCTCCGCGGGGGAGGCGGTCACGATCCTCGCCCCGATCGTCGTGGCGATCGAGGGCCTCGCCGAACAGGGTCTCGCGCACGCGGCGCTCGCGGCGAGCGACATCCTCCTCGACGACGCGGGGCGGCCCCGCCTGATCGGCCTGGGCGGGCTTCGGCGTGCGCCTGCGTCGGCCGCGCCGGGTGAGCGAATCGCGCAACGTCGCGCGGGCCTCGGGGCGCTGGCGGAGCTCATCGAGCACGTCGCCGCATCGGTCCGACCCGCCAACGCCCTCGATGGCGTCGTCGAGTTCCTTCGAGACAGACTCGACGCGCGACCCTTCCTGCCGTTCGAAGCCGAGCTCGAGCGCCGGCTCTTCGCGGTAGCCGCGCCCGAACCGGTCGGCGGAGTGATGGCTCGCTCGGTTCGACCCCGCCTACCCGCGCGCGTCACGGCACCACATGAGATCATGGCGACATCAGCAGCCGGTGGCGCCGACGCGACGAGCGTGAGAGTCACCACAGGTACGCCTCGCACCCGCCTCCGGCAGATCTTCGCGCTCGCGGAGCTGCCGGGTGGGCTCACCGACCGACTCGCCGATGCGGCCGACGGCGACCATGTTGCGGGGCTCCGTCGGCGGATGGCCGGCATGCTTCACCGGCGAGGCCGCTCCGCCGCCGTGGGGGCACTTCTCGGCGGAGGAGCGCTCGTCCTCATGCTCACGCTGGTTCCACCGGCCACCCCCGACGCGGAGCGGCCCTCGGCCGGCGTCATGTCCGACCCGGTTGCCTCGGTGATCGAACCGGTGGCGCCGGACTCGCCCGAGACATCCCCGACCGGCGTCGCGGCACCGGTCGAGCCGCCGCCCATCGAGCAGCCCGAGAACGCGGTGGAGGCCGGGCGACGGCTCCTCGAACATCGGGAGGAGTGCTTCGCGACCCTCGACCTCGCCTGCCTCGAGGCCGTGGTGCAGGCCGGGTCGGCCATCGAGGCGCGTGACCGCACGTCGATCCAGGCCGCCCGCGATGGGTTAGTCGTGCCAGAGCCCGAATTCGACCTCATGGGCATCGAGGTGGCGGCAGAGATGGGGGCCGCCGTGCTCCTGCGCATTCCGCGCACGGTGGGCGAACGCGAACCGGCCTCCCTCCTCGTGGTGAGGGGGGAGGCCGGATGGCGTCTGCGTGAGCTCTTCGACTAGATGCCGAGCTGCGATTCGAAGTCGCCCTCCTCGAGGCGCTCCTTGACCGCCGTGAGGAAGCGGGCCGCGTCGGCGCCGTCGATGATGCGGTGGTCGTATGAGAGCACGAGGTAGACCATCGAGCGGATGGCGATCGCGTCCTCGCCGTCCTGCTTGACGACCACGGGACGCTTCACGACGATGCCGGTGCCGAGGATCGCGGACTGCGGGAGGAAGACGACGGGCGTGTCGAACAGCGCACCGCGCGATCCCGTGTTCGTGAGCGTGAACGTGCCACCCGACAGCTCATCGGGCTTCAGCTGGTTGTTGCGCGTCCGGTCGGCGAGATCCGCGATCTGCGCTGCGAGACCGGCGATGTCGAGCTCGGCGGCGTCGCGGATCACGGGCGTCAGCAGCCCGCGCTCGGTGTCGACCGCGATGCTCAGGTTCTCGGATGCCGGGTAGACGATGTCCTGGCCGTCGACTGTCGCGTTGATGATCGGGTAGGCACGCAGCGCTTCGGCAGCAGCCATGGCGAAGAACGGCAGGAACGAGAGCTTGTTGCCCGTCTTCTGCAGGAACGCGTCCTTCGTGCGCTCGCGGAGCCGAGCCACGCGGGTGACGTCCACTTCGATCACGGTCGTGAGCTGCGCAGTCGAGGTCATCGACACGACGGCGCGTTCGGCGACGACCTTGCGCAGTCGCGTCATCGGAACGGTCGTGCCGCGCAGCGGTGACGTCTCGAGCGGAGTACGGGCCGGCTTGCCCTCGGCCGCAGGCGCGGAAGGTGCCGCCGTCTGGGCTGAGATCACGTCCTGCTTTCGGATGCGGCCGCCGACGCCCGTGCCGGTGACACTGGCGAGGTCGACGCCCTGCTCGTTCGCGAGCTTGCGGACGATGGGGGTGACGTAGCCGCTCGGGCCGGCGTGCGATCCTGCCGGGGCGGCGGCCTGAGCCTGAGCTGGTGCGGCCTGAGCCTGGGCGGGGGCCGGCTCGGGTGCGGGTGCTGCCTCGGCTGTGGGGGCGAGTGCTTCCGCGGGGGACTGCGGGGCGGGCGTCGGCGCAGGAGCTGCCTCGGCCGCCGGAGCGGGTGCGGCCTGCGGAGCCGGAGCGGGCGCGGCTGCAGGAGCCTCGGCCGCCGGGGCGGGAGCGGGTGCGGCTGCAGGAGCCTCGGCCGCCGGAGCGGGCGCAGCTGATGGTGCGGGAGCAGCAGCGGGAGCGGGAGTTTCCTCGGCAGCCGGGGCCGCGGCCGGCGCAACCTCGGGCGCGGGCGCCGGAGCGGCTTCGGGAGCAGCAGCGGGAGCGGGAGCAACCTCGGGCGCAGGAGCAGGAGCGGCCTCAGGCGCGGGAGCCTCGGTGGCCGCAGGAGCGGCCGGCGCAGCCTCGGGCGCGGGCGCCGCCGCCTCGACTGCGGGAGCCGCCGCCTCGGGCGCGGGAGCCGCCTCGGCTGCGGCAGCCCCGGTGCCGTCGCCGATGGTCACGAGGGCCGTGCCGACCTCGACGGTCTCGTCCTCTTGGACGAGGATGGCCTCGACCACGCCGGCGATCGGCGATGGGATCTCGGTGTCGACCTTGTCGGTCGAAACCTCGAGCAGCGGCTCGTCGACCTCCACACGGTCGCCGACGTTCTTCAGCCAGCGGGTGACCGTGCCCTCCGTGACACTCTCGCCGAGTGCGGGGAGGCTGACGGATTCGCTCATTCGATGGTCTCCTTCACAGCGTGTGACGCTTTCTACCTTATTGCAGTCGTGATTCGGCCGCGCCGGATCAGAGCGCGTGCAGCGGCTTGCCCGCGAGCTTGAGGAACGCCTCGCCGAGCGCCTCGTTCTGGGTCGGGTGCGCGTGGATGAACGGCGCGATGTCCTCGGGGTAGGCCTCCCAGTTGACGGCGAGCTGTGCCTCGCCGATCAGCTCGCCGACCCGGGCACCGATCATGTGCACACCGACGACGGGGCCGTCATTCACCCGTACGACCTTGATCGATCCGCTGGTCTCGAGGATGTGGCTCTTGCCGTTGCCCGCCAGGTTGTAGTCGTACGACGAGACCGCGTCGGCGCCGAACTTCTCGGCGGCGCGTGCCTCGGTGTAGCCGATCGAGGCGACCTCGGGGTCGCAGTACGTGACCTTGGGGATGTTGACGTCCTCGACCACGATCGGGTTGAGGCCGGCGATCTCCTCGGCGACGAAGATGCCCTGCTGGAACCCGCGGTGCGCGAGCTGCAGGCCGGGGACGATGTCGCCGACCGCATAGATGCCGGGAACGTTCGTGGCGAGGCGCTCGTCGGTGATCACGACGCCACGGTCGACCGTGACACCCGCCTCCTCGAAGCCGAGGCCTTGCGTGACCGGGCCGCGACCGACCGCCACGAGAAGCAGCTCGGCTTCGACCGTCTCGCCGTTCTCGAGCGTGACCACGACGCCGTCATCGTTCTGCGTCACGCCCTGGAAGCGCACGCCGAGCTTGTACTCGATGCCGCGCTTGCGGAACGCGCGCTCGAGCTGCTTCGAGACGGACTCCTCCTCGTTGGGCACGAGGTGGGGGAGTGCCTCGATGATCGTGACCTCCGCACCGAAGGACTTCCACACGCTCGCGAACTCGACGCCGATGACGCCGCCGCCGAGGACGGCGACCTTCTTCGGCACGAAGTCGAGCTCGAGCGCGTGCTCGCTGGTGATGACGCGCCCGCCGATCTCGAGGCCGGGAAGCGATCGGGAGTACGAGCCCGTGGCGAGGATGACGTTCTTGCCGACGAGGCGGTCGTCGCCGACCTGCACGGCATTCGGGGCGACCAGACGACCCTCGCCCTCGACGACGGTGATGCCGCGCGCCTTGACGAGCCCCTGCAGGCCCTTGAACTTGCTCGCGACGATGCTCTCGCGGTAGGCCGTGACGCCCGCGACGTCGATGCCGTCGAACGTGGTGCGCACGCCGAACTTGGCCGAGTCGCGGGAGTGGTCGGCGATCTCGGCGGCGCGTGCCTCGGTGTAGCCGATCGAGGCGACCTCGGGGTCGCAGTACGTGACCTTGGGGATGTTGACGTCCTCGACCA
>DASUVU010000109.1:0-7443 GCA_036378815.1 Agromyces sp.
ACCCCGTGTCGAGTTGCCCGATTCTCGCGAGATTCGGGCAACTCGGATTGCACCCCGCGTCGAGTTGCCCGATTCTCGGGAAAATCGACGGCGGCCCGCGGCATCCGTGCGTGCCGCGTGATGACGCCGCGCTCGGCCCGCCTCGACCTGTGCCGCACCGGTGCGCGGGATAATGAAGGGTGCCCGTCTACCGAGATGAAGCCGTCGTGCTGCGTACCCACAAGCTGGGCGAGGCCGACCGCATCGTCACGCTGCTGACGAAACGGCATGGCAAGGTGCGCGCCGTCGCCAAGGGCGTGCGACGCACCGGGTCGAAGTTCGGGGCGCGGCTCGAACCGTTCATGGTCGCCGACCTGCAGCTCTACGAGGGTCGCAGCCTCGACGTGGTGACGCAGGCGGATTCGCTGGGCTCCTACGGGGCCGAGATCACCCAGGACTATGCCTCATACACCGCGGCCAATGCCATGGTCGAGGCCGCCGACAAGCTCACCGAGGCCGAGGGGTCGCTGCAGCAGTACCTGCTGCTCGTCGGTGCGCTCCGATCGCTCTCGCGTGCCGAGCACGGGGCGAGCCTGACGCTCGATTCGTACCTACTGCGCGCCCTCGCCCTCGCCGGGTGGGCGCCGAGCTTCCAGGACTGCGCCCGCTGCGGCAGGGTCGGGGAGCACACGGCCGTGGTCGTGCAGCTCGGCGGCGTGGTGTGCGACGAGTGCGCGCCGCCCGGCACGCCGCGCATCGCCCGCTCGACGGTGGCGCTGCTCGGCGCCCTGCTCGCAGGTGATTGGGCGCACGCCGAGGCGTCCGTGCCGGGCGACCGGAACCAGGCGAGCGGCATCGTCGCGGCGTACACGCAGTGGCATCTCGAGCGCGGTCTCCGTTCGCTGCCCCACGTGTCCAGAGAAACGATGTCCTCGTGAGCCCGAAGCCCTACACGCACCGCGACGCGGTGCCGTACCGCCCACTCGACTGGACCGGCCTGTATCCGCCGCAGCTGCCCAAGGGCGCCGTGCCCGAGCACGTCGCGATCGTCATGGACGGCAACGGCCGGTGGGCGAACGGCCGCGGCCTCACCCGCATCGAAGGCCACAAGGCCGGCGAGGTCGCGCTGCTCGATGTCGTTGCCGGGGCAGTGCAGGTCGGGGTGAAGCACCTGTCGGTGTACGCGTTCTCGACCGAGAACTGGAAGCGTTCGCCCGACGAGGTGCGATTCCTCATGGGCTACAACCGCGACGTGCTGCATCGTCGCCGCGACCAGCTCAACGAGTGGGGCGTGCGCATCCGGTGGGCCGGGCGCAGGCCACGGTTGTGGCGTTCGGTCATCGACGAGCTGCAATACGCCGAGCGACTCACCGCGGGCAACGACACGCTCACGCTCACGATGTGCGTGAACTACGGCGGCCGCACCGAGATCGCCGACGCCGTACGATCGATCGCCGACGACGTGGCATCCGGTCGCCTGAAGCCCTCCGCGGTGACCGAGAAGCAGATCGCGAAGCGCCTCTACGTGCCCGAGCTGCCCGATGTCGACCTGTTCATTCGGAGCTCGGGGGAGCAGCGCACCTCGAACTTCCTCCTCTGGCAGTCCGCGTACGCCGAGATGGTCTTCCTCGATACGCTCTGGCCCGACTTCTCGCGCACCGACCTGTGGCAGGCGATCGAGGTGTACGCCCGGCGCAACCGCCGCTTCGGCGGGGCGGTCGACGCGCCCGCTCCCGTCATCGTCTGAGCCTGAGGATGTCGCGGCGGCGACCGCTTGCAGCCGAGCGGAGTGTGTTGCATGCTGGCCGCAAGAGGAGCGGTGGTGGACGCCAGCGAAGGGCGGATCCGCGCGTTGCAGCGACTGGCGTACGGGGCTGATGCATCCGACGCGGAGCGCGCGCGAGCCGTCGACGAGCTTGCTGGGCTGGCCGCAGCTGGCCCCGGTCGCGACGAGATCAAGTCAGGCGACTCGGGTGATCCGGTCGTCGAGGTCGATCGTGCCGCACCGCAGGGGAATCGCCTCCCACTGCAGGGGAAGCGGGACACGACCCCCGGGCGCGGCGGAGTGCTGCGCTGGTCGACTGTGGCGGGTGCAGTCGGTCTCCTGCTCGGTGTCGTCCTCGGATGGGGCCTCAGCGAGCGGCTGGCGGATTCCGCAATGTTCACTGCGGCGTCGCCGTCCGTGTCGGCGACTCCCACCACCCCGCTCGCGGACACCCGTCTCCTCGCCGTCTTCGACCGGCTGCCGCTCGCCGCCGAGGCATCCCGGGTCGCTGAGGTGGTCGACGCGATCGACCCGGCATCGGTGCGGCTGCTCGCCACTCGGGTCGAAGGACCGGCCGCCTACCTGGCCCGCACGGCCGACGGCGAGGACGTGTGCCTCGTCCTGCTGCTGCCCGCCGGCTCGCCACGCAGCGAATGCACGGTCGACGGACGCCTCCCCGCCGACGGGCTCAGCATCCTGTACGGCGCGCAGGGTTACGGGCTCGCAGCGGCGCGACTCGGACCCACCGGTGCGGTCTCGCTCGGGCTCATCGTCGACTACTGAGTGTCGGCAGAGCGGACACCGGGAATACGCGGACCGAAACATCCGTTTGCATATATCGTGAGCGAACCCATCAAGATCGACATCTGGTCAGACATCGCGTGCCCCTGGTGCTACATCGGCAAGCGGCACCTCGAGGCGGGCATCGCGGCCCTCGGCGACGACGCGCCCGAGGTCGAGATCGAGTACCACTCGTTCGAGCTCTCGCCCGACACGCCACTCGATTTCGAGGGCTCGACGGTCGAGTACCTGTCGGAGCGAAAGGGCATGCCCGTCGCCCAGGTCGAGCAGATGCTCGAGCATGTGACCGGCGTCGCAGCGAAGGCGGGCCTCGAATACCACTTCGAGAAGGTCGCCCACACCAAGACCCTGAAGGGGCACGAGCTGCTGCACCTCGCGAAGGCGCACGGCACCCAGCTCGAGATGAAGGAGCGCCTGCTCAAGGCGTACTTCACCGAGGGCGGCCGCGTGAACCGCATCGACGAGCTCGTCGCGTACGCCGAGGAGCTCGGGCTCGACCCCGTCGAGACGCGCGAGGCGCTGGAGTCGGGTCGCTACGCGGACGACGTGCAGGCCGACATCGCCCAGGCACGCGCCTACGGCATCAACGGCGTGCCGTTCTTCGTCTTCGAAGGCAAGTACGGCGTCTCGGGAGCGCAGCCTGCCGAAGTGTTCTCCCAGGTGCTCGAGCAGGTGGCGGGCGAGCGCGACGGGGCGGCTGCGTGACCGAGCCGAGTGAGACGACGGATGCCGCACCGTCGCCGTTCACGATGGTGACGGGCGACCCGGCGGCGATGATCTGCGACGGCGACGTCTGCTACATCCCCGACACCGCCCAGGCCTGACCTCTACTCGGGTTCGCTGATGTCGGCGACGGTCGCGTCGAACGCCCCGATGAGCCGGTCGGCGTCGACCCAGAGGCTCCGACCATGCTCGCCGGCGCCCATCGAGATGCGCCGACCGGCGATCGTCTCATCCACGACGACGGGCCACGCCGTCGTCGAGCCGAGCGGGGTGATCGTGCCGCGCTCGTAGCCCGTCGCCGCGAGGGCGTGCGAGGCATCCGGAAGCTGGATCTTGTTGACGCCCAGCAGCGCGCGCAGCTTCGGCCAGGAGATCTTGCGGCCCCCGGGCACGAGCGCGAACACGTACGTGTCGTCGCTCTTCTTCAGCACGAGCGATTTCACGATGTCGCCGGGCGTGATGCCGAGCAGCTCCGCGGCCTCCTCGAGGCTGCGCGCGGCCGGACGTTCGATGATCTCGATCTCGAGGCCGCGCGTCGCGGCGTCCGCTCGCACGCGTTCCGAGCCGGTCAGCGCCGCATCCGCCATGTCGTCCTCCACAGGGTCGTCCTCCTCGGAATCCTAGGCGCGCGACCGCGGTGGTGGGCGGGGCGGCCGAGTTCTCTGGGAGAATCGAGGGGATGCCTTCACCAGACACCATCTCCGCGGCCCCGCTCTCGATCGGCGGTATCCGACTCGACGCACCCGTCGTCCTGGCGCCCATGGCCGGCATCACGAACACCGCGTTCCGCCGGCTGTGCCGCGAGTTCGGCGCAGGGCTCTACGTGTCCGAGATGATCACCTCGCGTGCGCTCGTCGAGCGCACGCCCGAGTCCATGCGGCTCATCACCCACCACGAGTCCGAGACGCCGCGCTCCATCCAGCTCTACGGCGTCGACCCCAAGACGGTCGCCGAGGCGGTCACCATGCTCGTCGCCGAAGACCGCGCCGATCACATCGACCTGAACTTCGGATGCCCCGTGCCCAAGGTCACCCGCAAGGGCGGCGGCGCGGCGCTGCCGTGGAAGAGCGGCCTGTTCCGCAGCATCGTCGAGGGCGCCGTGCGCGCCGCCGGCGACATCCCGCTCACCGTGAAGATGCGCAAGGGCATCGACTCCGACCACCTCACCTACCTCGAGGCCGGGCGCATCGCCGAGGGGGCCGGCGTGGCATCCGTCGCCCTGCATGCGCGCACCGCCGCCGAGTTCTACTCGGGTCAGGCCGACTGGTCGGCCATCACGAAGCTGAAAGAGACCGTGACGAGCGTTCCGGTGCTCGGCAACGGCGACATCTGGTCGGCCGACGACGCGCTGCACATGGTCGCCGAGACCGGGTGCGACGGCGTGGTCGTCGGTCGCGGATGCCTCGGCCGACCCTGGCTGTTCGGCGACCTTGCCGCGGCGTTCCGCCCTTCGACCGGCTCAGGGACCGCGGTCAAGTATGAGCCGTCGCTCGGGCAGGTCGCCCAGACGTTCCGGCGTCACGCCGAACTGCTCACCGAGTTCTTCGACAGCGAAGAACGCGGATGCCGCGACATCCGCAAGCACGTCGCGTGGTACTTCAAGGGCTATCCGGTCGGCGGCGAGCTGCGTGCTCGGCTCGCCACCGTCGAGTCGCTCGCGCAGCTCGACGACCTGCTCGGCACACTCGACTGGTCGACGCCGTACCCCGGCGAGGGGGCCGAGGGCCCGCGCGGCCGGGCCGGCACACCGAAGCAGCCCGCCCTTCCCGAGGGCTGGCTCGCATCGCAGGAGCTGGTCGGTCACGATCGCACCACCCTCGTCGACGCCGAACTCGACACGAGCGGCGGCTGAGGGTGCGCGAGCGGCTCTTCGGCGGGTACGACGACGCCGACACCGAACGCTGGCTGCCCGAACATCACACGAGCGGGCGCAGCGACTTCGCGCGCGACCGGGCGCGCCTGCTGCACTCCAGTGCGCTCCGGCGGCTGGCGGCGAAGACGCAGGTCCTGAGTCCCACGGCGGGGCTCGACTTCGCCCGCAACCGGCTGACGCATTCGCTCGAGGTGGCCCAGGTCGGCCGTGAGCTCGCGGCGAGCCTCGGCCTCGATCCCGACGTCGTCGACACCGCCTGCCTCGCGCACGACCTGGGGCATCCGCCGTTCGGGCACAACGGCGAGCGCGCGCTCAACGTCTGGGCGGCCGACATCGGCGGGTTCGAGGGCAACGCGCAGACGCTCCGCATCCTCACCCGGCTCGAGCCGAAGGTCTTCGGCGACGACGGGCGAAGCTACGGCCTCAATCTCACGCGGGCGAGCCTCGACGCGAGCTGCAAGTATCCGTGGCCCGAGACGAGCTCGGTCGCCGACCCGAGCGGCCGGGCGAAGTTCGGCTTCTACCGCGACGACCTGCCCGTGTTCGAGTGGATGCGCGCAGGCGCCCCCCAGCGACGACTGTGCATCGAGGCGCAGGTCATGGACCTCGCCGACGACATCGCCTACTCGGTGCACGACTTCGAAGACGCCATCGTCAACGGGTACGTCGATGTCGAATCGCTCGGGGCGCGCGTCGACCACGACGCGCTCGTGTCATCGATGCACGACTGGATCGGCGGCGCCATAGCGCATGACGAGCTCATCGCCGCGTTCGACCGGCTCGACTCGCTCGACGGCTGGCTCGACACCTGGACCGGCAGCCGCCGTGAGCAGGGGCAGCTGAAGAACCTCACGAGCCAGCTCATCGGGCGCTTCGCCCACGCCGCCACGGATGCCACGCGCTCGGCGTTCCCGTCGGCGAGCCTCATCCGGTTCGACGCCGACGTGGTCGTGCCACGCGAGATCCAGGCCGAGATCGCGGTGCTGAAGGGCATCGTCGCCGCGTTCGTGATGTCGAAGAACACGCGGCAGCCGATCTACGTGCAACAGCGCCAGGTGCTGACGTCGCTCGCCGAGGTGTTGCACGACTCGGGCGATGAGCACCTCGATCCGGGCTTCGCGGCCGACTGGAAGGCTGCCGCCGACGACGCGGCGCGCAAGCGGGTGATCGTCGACCAGATCGCGAGCCTCACCGACCAGTCGGCGCTGTCCTGGTACGAGCGCCTGGTGCAGCGTTGACCGGTCCGACGCTCCGACGCGACGAACTAGGATGAGGCGCATGGCGGGCCGGATTCGACAGAGCGACGTCGAAGAGGTGAAGGCCCGCACGAACATCGCCGACATCGTGGGCGAACACGTGAGCCTGAAGTCCGCCGGGGTCGGCTCGCTGAAGGGCCTCTGCCCGTTCCACGACGAGCGCAGCCCGAGCTTCCACGTGCGACCGCAGCTCGGCTACTATCACTGCTTCGGCTGCGGCGAATCGGGCGATGTGTACACGTTCCTGCAGCGCATGGACCACGTGTCCTTCAGCGAGGCGGTCGAGCGGCTCGCCGGGCGCGTCGGCTTCGAGCTGCACTACGAAGACGGCGGGCCTGCCTCCGACCACGGCAACCGCGCCCGACTGCTCGCGGCCAACCAGGCGGCGTGGGAGTTCTTCGTCGAGCACCTCGGATCGCCCGAGGCCGAACCGGGTCGTCGCTTCCTCGGCGAGCGCGGATTCGATGCCGACGCCGCCCGCCGATTCGGCGTCGGCTTCGCGCCCAAGAGCTGGGACGCGCTCACGAACCACCTCACGGGCCGCGGTTTCACGACCGATGAGCTCGCGGCATCCGGCCTCGTCTCACAGGGCGACCGCGGAGTCTACGACCGGTTCCGCGGCCGGCTGATCTGGCCGATCCGCGACGTGACCGGCCAGACGGTGGGCTTCGGCGCTCGCAAGCTCCTCGACGGCGACCAGGGGCCGAAGTACCTGAACACTCCCGAGACCGCGATCTACCACAAGGCGCAGGTGCTCTACGGGCTCGACCTGGCGAAGCGCGACATCGCGAAGTCCCGGCGAGTGGTGCTCGTCGAGGGCTACACCGACGTCATGGCGTGCCATCTCGCCGGGGTCACGACCGCGATCGCAACGAGCGGCACGTCATTCGGCGTCGAGCACATCAAGGTGCTGCGGCGGGTGCTCGGCGACGACTCCGGCATCGGCGAGGTCGTGTTCACCTTCGATGGCGACGCGGCCGGGCAGCAGGCCGCCATGCGGGCCTTCGCCGAGGAGCAGCGATTCGCCGCGCAGACAGTCGTGGCCG
>DASUVU010000110.1:0-7020 GCA_036378815.1 Agromyces sp.
GCCCGGACGAGGCTGCTTCCCGATTCGCCGCGCACGCCGGCGTCGGGCATGACGGCCGGCTACCTGCGCGAGCTCGTCGACACCTGGCACGACTGGGACTGGCGCACACGAGAGGCCTGGCTCAACCGGCATCCGCAGTTCATCGCCGGAGTCGACGATGCCGACGTGCACTTCGTGCACCAGCGATCGGAGCGGGCGGATGCCCCGGTCCTGCTCGTGATGCACGGATGGCCGCACACGTTCGCGTTGCAACTCGACTTCGCCGACCGGCTGCCCGATTTCCACGTCGTCGTCGCGAGCCTGCCGGGATTCGCGTTCTCGTCGCCCTATGCCGAGGGCGCGATGACCGAGAAGCGACTGGCGGCGACGATGCACGCGCTCATGACCGACGTGCTCGGCTACTCGCGATACGTGACCTACGGCGAAGACGTCACGGCGAACGTCAGCGACCTCATCGCCGCGCGATACCCCGAGCACGTCGCGGGCATCGTCGCGACGCACGCCCACTTCCCCACCCGGAGCGAGCGAGAAGCGCTGACGGATCCCGCGGAGCGCGCCTTCTTCGACGAACTCGCCGCCCGGCACGGCACCGACGGGGCGTACGGGCACGTGCAGGCCACCCGGCCCGACACCCTCGCGGCGGCACTCAACGACTCGCCCGCGGGGCTGCTCGCGTGGATCGCCGAGAAGCTCGTCGAGTGGAGCGACACCCCGCCCGGCGACCCCCGCGCTGTCGAGCGACGCATCTCGCGCGACCGGATCCTCACCGAGGCGATGATCTACTGGGTCACCCAGACGATCGGGTCGTCGTTCCGTCCCTACTACGAGGGCGCCGACCAGCCCGATCCGATTCCCCCGACCTCGGTGCCCGCTGCGGTGTTCATCCAGCGGCACGAGGCCGACTACCCCGAGACTATCGCCCGCCGACACTACCTCGACCTGCGCGTCTTCGACCGCCTCGACGAGGGCGGGCACTTCGCCGCCGCCGAGGTGCCCGACCGACTCGCTGCACGCGTGCGGGAGTTCGTGACCGCCGAGCTGGCACCGGTCTGAGCGTCAGGCCTCGACCGGCACCAGCGTCACGTCCCGGAGCTCGCCCGAATCGGCCACGGCGGTCAGCATCGTGCAGACCGGTTGGCGGCGCCGATCGGTCGGCGATCCGGGATTGAGCAGTCGGATGCCGCGGGGGGTCACCGTGTCCCACGGGATGTGGCTGTGCCCGAACACCAGCACGTCGAGGGCGTCGTACGCGGCATCCAGGCGCGCCTCACGCCCGGTCGCCGGGCCGGTCTCATGTACCACGCCGATGCGGAGACCGTCGAGCTCGACGCGCGCGAACTCGCCGAGGCGGGCATGCAGCTCGGCGCCGTCGTTGTTGCCGGCGACGCCGACCAGTCGCGCCGCGCGCTCGTCGAGCGCGTCGAGCGTCGCGACATCCACCCAGTCGCCCGCGTGGATCACGAGGTCGGCGCCGTCGACCGCGCGCCACACGGCATCGGGCAGGCGCCGTGCCCGCGCGGGCACATGCGTGTCGGAGATGAGGAGCAGGCGGGTCGCCATCGCCCCATCATCTCCCGCTCGACACCGTCTCGTGCTCAGCGGCGTCCTGCTTCTCCGGTTCCCGCGCCGCGGCGATCCCGCGCTGCGGCGGCTCGAGCCGGTCCTCCAGGAGGAACCGCGACAGCCGTACCCGTACGCGCGCGGCGAGCGTCAGCCTGCCGCGTTCGTCGGGCCGCAGCACGAGCGGGCGGAAGTCGGATGCCTCGGCGAGACGCCAGCGGTCGAATTCGTCGACCGGCCGATGCACCTCGACGTACTCGCCGCCGGGCAGGCGCACGATGCGCCCGGTCTCGTAGCCGTGGAGCAGCGTCTCACGGTCCTTGCGGCGCAGGCCGATGCACACCCGCTGCGCGATGACGAAGCCGAGGATCGGCCCCACGACGAGCGACACCTGCAGCGCGACGATGACGTGCTCGAACGCGAGCCCGAAGTGCGTCGCGATGAGGTCGGCGCTTCCGGCGACCCACAGCACGCCGTAGAAGACGATGCCGGCGACGCCGATGCCGGTTCGCGTCGGCATGTTGCGCGGGCGATCGAGCAGGTGATGCTCACGGTGGTCGCCCGTGATCCACTCCTCGACGAACGGGTACACCGCGACCGCCACGAGGAAGACCGTGACGAGCGCGAGCGGCACGAGGATCGCGAGCGTCCAGGTGCGATCGAGCCACACGACCTCCCACCCCGGCGGCACGAGCCGGAGGGCTCCGTCGAGGAAGCCCGTGTACCAGTCGGGCTGGCTGCCGGCCGAGGCGTCGCCGGATGCGGCGGGGCCGTAGAGCCAGATCGGGTTCACCGTGACCGTCGCCGAGATGAGCACGACGAGTCCCGTCACGATCCCGAAGAGCCCGCCGGCCCGGGCGGCCGCTTCGGGCAGCACCGGCACGCCGACGACGTTCTGCTCGGTGCGCCCCGGGCCGGGGAACTGCGCCGGCCCGTGCCGCCATCCGGCGAACGCGCGGAGTGCGACGAGCACGATGAGCAGCGCCGGCACGACGGCGACGTGCAGGGGGTAGAGGTTCTCGATGATCCGGCCGGGGAACTCGCCGCCGAAGAGGAGGAACGAGAGCCAGGTGCCCACGACCGGGATGCCGAGCGCGATGCCCTCGGTGATGCGCAGGCCCGTGCCCGAGAGCATGTCGTCGGGGAGCGCGTAGCCGCTCCATCCGCCCGCGAGGCTCACGATCCAGATGAGGAACAGCAGCACCCACATGGCCCGGCGCGGACGCCGGAAGCCACCCGTGAAGAACGTCGCCAGGATCTGCAGGATGATCGACGCCGGCAACAGCAGGCCCGACCAGTGGTGCGCCTGGCGAAGCAGCAGTCCGCCGGGAACGTCGAAGGTGAGGCGCATCGTCGAGTCGAACGCCTTGGAGACCTCGGCGCCGTGGAGCAGGGCATAGCTGCCGGTATACGTCGTCGGATCGCTCGATGGCGTGTAGAAGAACATCAGCAGGAGGCCCGTGACGGTCACGATGGTGAGGAGCGCGAAGGTCACGACGCCGAACAGGTTCGTCCAGTGGTTCGGGACGGTGCGCCGACGCAGGTCGCCGCGGACGTCGGCGATGCGGTGGCCGAACACCGTCGTGTTCAGCACCCGAGCGGCGAACCTGTCGCTGATCGAATCTCGAGGGGATCGTCGGTCAACGGGCATGGGGAACACCCCCCGCGACGAACGCGCCACGCGGATCCTGCACCGACAGGAGCGAGACGATGTCGCGCCCCAGGAGCGCGGCCGTCAACCACACGGCCAGGACGCGGATCTTGCGCTCCCACGTAGGGATCGCGAGCACGTGGTAGCCGCGATGCATGAGCCACGCGAGCGGCCCCTTCACGACGATGCGCTTGTACTGGAAGATGCCTCGCCCGAGCCCGAGGGTCGCGACGACGCCGAGCGAGTCGTGCCGGTAGTCGCGAGTGAGCTCACCATGGAGGCTCGCGGCGATGTTCGCCGCCAGCCGCTTGCCCTGCCGCACCGCGTGCTGCGCGTTCGGCACCGTGAGCACGCCGGGAACGGGCGACGCGAGATCTGGCACGGCGGCGTTGTCACCCGCCGCCCATGCGTCGGGCACGGGCTCGTCCTGGGTACCGATACGGAGGTCTGCGCGCACGATGAGCCGACCGCGCTCGTCGGTGGGCAGATCCGTGTGCTTCGCGATGACCGGGTGTGCGGCGTTGCCGGCCGTCCAGACGATCAGGTTCGCGTCGAACACCTCGCCGTTCGAGAGCTCGACGTGGCCGTCGACGGCCGAGACGACCCTCGCGTCGAGGTGCACGTGGGCACCCCGCGACCGGAGCGACTCGACGACCCACCGGCCGGGCTCGTCGGTCACCTCGGGGAGGATGCGATCGTTCGCCTCCACGAGGTGGAACGAGAGCTCCGAGAACCGGATCTCGGGGTACGACTTCAGCAGCGCCGTAGCGAGCGAGAGCAGTTCACCGAAGCCCTCGACGCCCGAGAACCCGCCGCCGACGAAGGCGAAGGTGAGGAGCCTGCGTCGCTCCGCGCCGGGCTCGAGCACCGACGCACGGTCGAATGCCGTGAGCACGCGGTCGCGGATCGCGACGGCCTCCTCGACGTGCTTCATGCCGATCGCGACCTCGTCGGCACCGGGGATCGGAAGGGTGCGCGTCACGGCACCTGCCGTCACGACGATGATGTCGTAGTCGACCGTGAAGTCGGGACCGTCGGCCGGGCGCACGGTCACCGTTCGGTCCGCGTGCCGGATCATCGTCGCCCCGCCCGCGATGATGCGGGTCCGACGCAGGTGCGAACGCAGCGAGATCGCCGCGTGCCTCGCCTCGATCGACCCGGCTGCCACCTCGGGCAGGAAGGGCTGGTAGGTCATGTACGGCCGTGGATCGATGATCACGAGCTCGGCCTCGTCGGGCCTCAGCCGCTTCTCGAGCTTCCACGCCGTGTAGAAACCGGCGTATCCCCCGCCGACGATCACGATCCTGCGCATCTGCAGCTCCTCGAATTGTTTCCTTCACTCGTTAAGACCGATTCGGGCTCCGATTTGTGACATCGGGTGCCGAGTGAACATCGACCGCGTCGCGACATCCGACCGCGTCGCGACATCCGACCGCGTTGTCACACCCGCGGCCCCGACTCGGTCAGAGCTTGCAGCGGCGGACACTTCCCGCCCACTGACAGGATGACCGTATGGATGCGAACCTCGACGACGCGCTCGAGGTGTTCCAGCGCGTTCGCCGCCGCCTCTTCGGCATCGCGTACCGCATGCTCGGAAGCGCCGCCGAGGCCGAGGACATCGTGCAGGAGACGTGGCTGCGCTGGCAGGGCACCGATCGGCAGGCCGTGCACGACCCGCCCGCGTTCCTGGCCACGACGACGACCCGCCTCGCCATCAACGCGCTCCAATCGGCCCGTGCCCGTCGCGAGACGTACGTCGGTCCGTGGCTGCCCGAGCCCGTCGACACGAGCGCCGACCCGACGCTCGGTGCCGAGCGGGCCGAGGGACTCGGGTTCGCCGTGCTCACGATGCTCGAGCGGCTCACGCCGACGGAGCGGGCCGCGTACGTGCTGCGGGAGGCGTTCGCCTACCCGTACTCGCAGATCGCCGACGTCATCCAGACTTCCGAGCCCGCGGCGCGGCAGCTCGTGAGCCGTGCGCGCAAGCACCTCGCCGGCGAGCGCCGACGCGAGGTGTCATCCGAGGAGCAGCGCCGGCTGCTCACCGCGTTCGTGAGTGCAGCGCGTACGGGCGACCTCGACCAGCTCGAGCAGCTGTTCGCCGAGGACGTGGTCTCCTACTCCGACGGCGGCGGCGTCGTTCGCGCGTCGAGGATCCCCGTGCACGGTCGAACCGTGGTCGCGAAGTTCGTGCGCGCCTTCCACGAGCGCTTCTGGGACGGAGTGCATGTCGAGGAGGCCGAGATCAACGGCCAACCGTCGGTCGTGCTCTCTCGGGAGGGAACGGTGTTCGCGGTGCTCACCGTCGTCGCATCGATCCGGGGCATCGACCAGGTGCTCTGGATGATGAACCCCCACAAGCTCGGCGCCGTGAGCCGTGCAGCGTGACGATGTCGTCGCCCGCCTCCTCCGCGGCCTCGGCGGCGGTGACGACCTGACACTCGCGAATGTGCTGCATCCACGTGCACGCATGCTGCTCGACACCGGCGACCGTGACGGCGGCGAGATCCACGGTCGCCCGGCCGTGATCCGCGGGCTGAGAGCGCTGGTCGCGAGGCATCCGGATGCCGCGCCCGAGGTCGTCCGGGTGAACGGCAGCACGGGGCTCGCGCTGCGCAGAGGCGACGGTGCCGTCGTCGCGGTGGTCTGCCTCGATCTCGATGCCGGCGGAGTCGTCACAACGCTCTGGGTCACGGCCGCGCCGACCAAGCTCGGCCACTGGAACCGCCCGCCCGACGGCGACGACCGACGAGATCCGGCTCTACCGTCACGGAACCGCATGCCGCCCGGTCGAAGCTGGTGAACGGCGCGCAACGCCGCCAGTATCGAAGCGAGAACGCAAAGGACACCTCATGAAGATCGTCGTCATCGGAGGCACCGGCCTCATCGGATCCAAGCTCGTCGCGAAGCTCGACGCCCACGGGCACGAAGCCCTCGCCGCCGCGCCGAACACCGGCGTCAACACCCTCACCGGCGAGGGCGTCGCCGAGGCGCTCGCCGGCGCCGACGTCGTCGTCGACGTCTCGAACGCCCCATCGTTCGACGAGCAGGCGGTGCTCGACTTCTTCACGACCTCGACCACGAACCTGCTCGACGCCGTCAGGGCCGCCGGAGTCCGCCATTACGTCGCCCTCTCGGTCGTCGGCACCGAGCGCTTGGCCGAAAGCCCGTACTTCCGGGGGAAGATCGCGCAGGAGCGCCTCATCCGTGACGGCGGTGTGCCCTACTCGATCGTGCACGCGACCCAGTTCTTCGAGTTCGTCAAGAGCATCGCCGACGCCGCCACGGTCGACGGCGAGGTGCGGCTCTCGCACGCCGGCATCCGGCCCATGGCTGCCGACGACGTCGCCTCCGCGGTCGAGCGCGTCGCCGTCGCCGAGCCGATCAACGGTGTCGTCGAGGTCGCCGGGCCCGAGCAGTGGAGCCTCGACGACCTCGTGCGAACGGGACTCGAGTTCCGCGGCGACGACCGCCCGGTGGTCGCAGACCCGGAATCGCGATACTTCGGCGCCCTCCTCGAGCCCGAGACGTTGCTGCCCGACCCCGATGCACAGCTCGCCGAGACGCGGTTCGAGGAGTGGCTTCCCGCGAACCCGCTCCCGAAAGGACGCTGACAGCGGCGTCGCGGTCATCCTGGCGACCCGTCGGGCGCCTCGGAACCCGACCCCCTCCTGCGGGGCACCCACTCGGGGGCTGTCTCCTTCGAACGCCGCACCATAGCGTGAGCGGGACCTGCATCCATGCAGGTGTATAGGACCAACGAATCCCGTGGGAGTACGCATGAAGCGCTGGGGTATGTCGATCATGGG
>DASUVU010000111.1:0-2484 GCA_036378815.1 Agromyces sp.
GCCTGCAGTCCGGGAAGGAGCGCCTCGATCGGCCCGGAGATCGGCCCCCACACGACGCCCCAGGCCCAGAAGACGACCCCGACGGCGACGCCGATGACGCTGGCGACCACGATGTCGACGACACGCCACCGCAGGCGGCGCGAACCCGAGGTCGCGGTGGACGAGGAGGATGTGACGGTTGCGTGCACGTGTCGTGCCCTTTCTCTTCGACGAAAGAGGCACGGGAGATGAGATGTGGTTGCCCTCCCTGCGCTGGCATGACCCAGATCAGGTTCGACGGTCGAAGGTTGAGAACCTTCCTCTCAGCCCGGCTCACCGGACTCCCGTGTTCGCAGTCGAGTATACGCCGACCGTGCGACCGGCGGGACGTGGTCGACGCCTCAGTGCTTGAGCGCGCGGATCACCATCTTCAGGGCTCTGCCGGTCACCCAGACCAGGGGCGTCGCGACGAGGATCAAGCCGATGAGGTTCGGCTCGAAGCGAACTTCACGGCCGGCTCGACCGACATATGCCCCGAGTGGAATAGCGGCACCGCCACCACCGCCGCCCGAGCCCTGGTCGCCCTTCTGGTCGCTGCCCGACCCGGCACCGAAGCCGTAGTAGCCGAGCGCGACGGGCACGATCTTCGTGCCTTCGATGTCGACGGGATCACCGTATGCGGTCTTGACGCCGACGCCGGCGACGGTCTCTCCGAGTTCCAGAACGAGTTCAGCCATGCGCGCAACGCTACTCGGCGAGACGGTGGGCTACCAGCCCCAGCCCGCGGCCGCTGCGGCGGCATCGTCATCGGCATCGGGCGGGCGGTCGCGATCGGTACCCGGATCCTCGCCCCGCCGGACGAGCGCGGCGGGGCGCACGGCGCCGCGACCGAACTTCGCGGTGACCTCATCGATCGTGCGTTCGGCATCGCGCCAGTCCTCGTCTGGATCCCACAGCAGGGCGCCTGCGTCGGATGGCCGGAGGTGTTCGGCCCGCACGCCGATGAGGCGCACCCGCTCACCGTCTCCGATGAGTTCGGTGAGGGCATCGGATGCCTCGTCGTAGATGCGGCGCGCGACATCCGTCGGCTCGCCCAAGGTGCGCGAACGCGTGACCGTGCGGAAGTCGCCGTAGCGCAGCTTCAGCGTCACCGTGCGCCCCACGAGCCCGGCCTTTCGGAGTCGCACCGCCACCTTGTCGGACAGGCGAAGCAGCTCGCGACGGATCTCGACGGGGTCGGTGAGGTCGTACCCGAACGTGTTCTCGTGGCCGATGCTCTTCTCGACGCGCGTGGTGTGCACGCTACGCGGGTCGTCGCCGTTCGCAAGGCGGGTCAGTCGCCCCGCCAGGGCCGGCCCGACGGCACGCTCCAGCGCGTCGACCGGCATCGTCGCGACGTCGCCGACCGTGCGCAGCCCGATTCGGGTGAGGGACTGCTCGGTCACCCGCCCGACGCCCCAGAGTGCGGAGACCGGCAGCGGATGCAGGAACGACGTGGTGTCGGCGGCAGGCACGACCAGCATGCCGTCGGGCTTCGCCACGCTGGAGGCGACCTTCGCGACGTACTTGGTGGCGGCCACGCCGATCGAACAGGTGAGGCCGGTCTCGGCGCGCACCCGTTCGCGGATCGTCCACGCGATCTCGGCCGGACTGCCGTGCAGCCGGCGCGCACCCGACACGTCGAGGAATGCCTCATCGATCGACAGCGGCTCGACGAGCGGGGTGATGGCGCCGAAGATCTCCATGACCTGCTGGGAGTACTTGGCGTAACTGGCGTAGTCGCCGCGGAGCACGACGGCATTGGGGCACCGCTGCAGTGCGAGCGACATGGGCATGGCCGAGTTGACCCCGAACCGGCGCGCCTCGTAACTGGCCGCCGCGACCACGCCCCGCCCGGCGGTGCCCCCCACGAGCACCGGCCTGCCCCGGAGATCGGGCCGCTTGAGGAGTTCGACCGACACGAAGAACGCATCCATGTCGACGTGCAGGATGGGGGTCGCCGAGTCGTCGACCGGACCGGTGGTGACCTGGCGCGACGAGCCGTCCTGCTTGCTCATGGTGCGACCATAGCGCGGCCTGCAGTCATCGCCGGCGGCTCAGAACCCGAAATCCCCGCCGCCGAAGTCGCCACCGCCGAAGCCGCCGAAGTCGCCACCGCCGTCGCCGCCCCAGCCGCCGCCGTCGGCGCCGGTCGTGTCGGCTCCGGTCGCGTCGGCACCGGTCGCGTCGGCACCGGACGTGTCGGCACCGGAGGCGTCCGCCGAGCCCGCGTCGGCTGCGGCATCCGCGCCCGGTTCACCGGTCGCCAGGTCAGCGGCATCGGGCAGGAACGCCTGCGCGATGGCCGAGCCGATGACGAATCCGGCGATGGTGCCGAGCATCGAACTGCCGATCATCGCGCCCACCGACGGGCCGGCCCGCATCGGCCGCCCGTCGGGCGAGGAGCCGGCGAATGCGCGCTCCATGCTTCCGGGCGCGCGGAGCTCCTGTCGCGTCGCCGCACGC
>DASUVU010000112.1:0-2768 GCA_036378815.1 Agromyces sp.
CGAGCAGGGCGCCGAGGGCAACCCGTACCACCTGTACCCGTTCCAGACCGCGTTCGGTGCGCCCGTGTTCGGCACGAACGACGAGGGCTACGACCCGACCGACCTGCAGCTCGGCAATGCCGGGGGCGAGCAGTTCGCCGCGTGGCTCGGCGCGCAGGGTAAGAACGGCTCCGGCGTCTTCAACACCGACATCGACGGTGACATCGCCAAGCAGGCGTTCCTCGACGGTACCGCGGCCTTCTGGCTGACCGGCCCGTGGAACGTCGGTTCCGCGATCGACGGCGGCATCAACGTCGCGATCGACACGGTGCCGAGCCCGACGGCAGACCCCGCGTCGCCGTTCGCCGGCGTCAAGGGCTTCTTCGTCTCGGCCGAGTCGAAGAACAAGGTCGCCGCGAACGACTTCCTCGTGAACTACCTGGGCACCGAAGACGTGCAGCTCGAGCTCTTCAAGGCGGGCAACGTGCTTCCCGCGCTCTCGGCCGCTGCTGAGACCGCGTCGGAGGACCCGATCATCGAGGGCTTCGCCAACGTCGGTGCCGAGGCCGTGCCGATGCCCGCCATCCCCGCCATGGGTTCGGTGTGGCAGTACTGGGGCATCGCCGAGGCCGACGTCATCAACGGCGCCGACCCCGTCACTACGTGGCAGAAGCTGACCGCTGACGTCCAGGCGGCCATCGGCTAGTACCCGACCCCACCGCGGGTCGAGGAGCGCCGCGCCGGAGCGCGACGCGTCTCGAGACCAATGCGTTTCGAGACGCGTCCGCCTCGGCGGTCGCTCCTCACCCCGCGGAACGCGGCACAGGAGAGCAGGCACCATGAGCACGACCATCGACGATGAGGTCACGCCCGACACGGCAGGCGGCACCGCAGGGAAGCCGAAGCCCACGAAGCGGCAGCGCCAGGCGGCGAACATCGCCGACGCGGCATCCGGTGGCCTCAAGGTCCTGATCTTCAAGCTGCTCGCGCTCGGCATCGTCGACGCGATCGCGCTCTACGCACTCTTCATCCTGGTGACCTCGGGCGAATGGCTCATCGCGGCCATCGTCGCGGCCGTCGCCGTCGCGGTGAACTGGATCTACTTCTCTCGCCGCAAGCTCCCGGCGAAGTACCTCGCGCCCGGCATCATCTTCCTGGCGCTGTTCCAGGTGTTCGTGCTCATCTACACCGGGTACGTCGCATTCACGAACTACGGCACGGGCCACAACGGCTCGAAGGAGCAGGCGGTCTCGTCGCTCATGGCCTCGTCGCTGCAGCGCGTCGAGGATTCGCCGACCTACCCGGTCACCGTCGTCGACCAGTTCGGCACGCTGGGGCTGCTCGTCACCGACCCTGACGGCGACGCCTTGGTCGGCACGAACGAGCAGCCGCTGCAAGAGGTCGACGCCGACTTCGACGGCGACAAGGCCGTGGCCGCCGACGGGTGGACCTCGCTCAGCTTCGCCGAGGTCCTCGCCCGCACCGACGAGATCACCGAGCTCGCCGTCCCGGTCTCCGACGACCCGAACGAGGGTGCGCTGCGCACACCCGACGGCTCGAGCGCGTACCAGTACGTCTCGACACTCGAGTACGACGAGGCCGCCGGAACGATGACGGATGTCACGACGGACACCGTCTACTCCGACATCGGCACCGGTGCCTTCACCTCCGACGATGGCGAGGAGCTGCTGCCCGGCTGGCAGATCACCGTCGGATTCGACAACTTCGTGCGCGCGGTCACCGATCCGCGCCTGCTGCAGCCGCTCATCTACGTGACACTCTGGACGTTCGCGTTCGCGCTCATCTCGGTCGCGTCGACGTTCTTCCTCGGCCTCTTCCTCGCGATCGTGTTCAACGACATCCGGATGCGCGGCCGCAAGTACTACCGGGTCGCGATGATCCTGCCGTACGCGATCCCGTCGTTCCTCTCGGCGCTGATCTGGGCCGGCATGATGAACGAGAGCTTCGGATTCATCAACCAGGTGCTGCTCGGCGGGGCATCCGTGCCGTGGCTGACCGACCCGTGGATGGCCAAACTCTCGGTGCTCATCGTGAACCTGTGGCTCGGATTCCCGTACATGTTCCTCATCTGCATGGGTGCGCTGCAGGCGATTCCCGATGACATCGTCGAGGCGGCGAAGGTCGACGGGGCGAGGCCGTGGGGAGTCTTCCGGTTGATCAAGCTGCCGCTCCTGCTCGTGACCGTGGCGCCGCTGCTCATCGCGTCGTTCGCGTTCAACTTCAACAACTTCAACGTGATCTACATGTTGACCGACGGGGGTCCACGAGATTCGAACGCGCCGATCCCCGTCGGGTTCACCGACCTGCTCATCACGATGGTCTACAAAGTGGCCTTCACCGGGCAGTCGCGTGACTACGGACTCGCGAGCGCCTACTCGATCATCATCTTCATCGTGGTCGCGGTGATCGCGATCATCGCATTCCGCCGCACCAAGTCGCTCGAGGAGCTGAACTGATGGCCAAGAAGGGCACGAAGGAGCATCGCTCGTGGATCGAGGCTCCCGCGGCGGAAACGGACATCATGGCCGCGGCCCTCGAGGCCGAGGCCGAGCGCGCCCTGCATCCGCGCGGTGTCGTCGCCAAGCGGCCGTTCAAGTTCGGTCGCTGGTTCCGCGAGACCGGATGGCGCCACATCGTGGGTGTCGTCATGCTCCTGTTCGCGCTGTTCCCGATCGTGTTCGTCGTCTCGTCGTCGCTGAACCCGCAAGGCACCCTCACCGGATCGAATGCGCTGTTCTCCCGCATCGGGCTCGACAGCTACGTGCGGA
>DASUVU010000113.1:0-4227 GCA_036378815.1 Agromyces sp.
CTCCCATACGGGTGACATCAAGTGCCGAAGCCGACCAGGCCTGCCCTCGAGCGGGTGCCGGTGGCGTGCTGAAAGCCAGGTACCAGGCGCGACACGCCGCCGCGGCATCCGACTACCTCGGCGTGTCGGATGCCGCGACCGGTCTTTCGGCGCGCGACTCAGCCCCCGGCCGGTCAGTCGGCGGCGGCGATCGGCGTGCCGTGGGTGCGCGCCGACGAGAGCCGGCTGAAGGCCCCGATGAAGAGCGGACTCCCGCCGAGCACCAGGTAGAGCCCGGCGCACACGGCGAGCGTCGGCGCGAGGCCGAACTGCTCGACCGCGAATCCGCCGAGCAGCGCCCCGATCGGCATCGATGCCGCGACTCCGGCCGTCGTCGCGCCGAACACCCGCGCGCGCATGCCGTCGGGCACCTCGCCGTACATGGCGGTCGCCATCATCGGGTTCAGTGCCCCGGCCGCGAGACCCGACAGGGCGAGCACCGGCAGCAGCACCGGCAACGGGGCGCCGAGCGCCATCGTCAGGTACGGCGGGAACCCCGCCAGCACGAAGCAGATCGCGAACATCACGCGCCCCGACCAGCGGTGCCCGAGCGCCCCGAACAACGCCGACCCGGTCAGGGCGCCCGCGGCGAAGCATCCGACCATGAAACCGAGGACGGCGGGCTCGCCCAGCACATCGGTCGCGTACACGGGCTTCAGCACGGTCATCCCGGCCGCATCGATCGCGTTCGTGAGCGTCACGAGCAGCACGATCGCGCGCAGCAGCGGCGAGCGCACGAGGAATCGGATGCCGGCCACGAAGCCGCCGGGCGTGTGCTCGGCCTGGTCGGACTCGCCTTCGGTGTCGGATGCCGCGGCCCGACGCGGCACGAAGCACAGGATGAGCAGCGCCGAGACGACGAAGCCCGCCGCATCCACGATGAGCGCTGGCACGGGTCCGGCGAGGGCGACGAGGGCGCCCGCGACGCCCGCCCCCACCATGGACGCGGTGCGCTGCACGGCCGACTGGGCGCCTGCGGCGCGGGCCAGCGGCATCCGTGCGAGGGCGGCGAGGTCAGGCAGCAGCACCGTCTTGGCGGTGTCGCCGGGCGGGTCGAGCAGCCCGCCGAGGAAGACCAGCGCGAGGAGCACGCCGAACTCGAGCCCGACTGTCGCCCACAGCACCGGGATGGCGAGCACCGTGACGGCGCTCGCGATGTCGGCGACGATCGAGGAGGTGCGGTAGCCGAACCGGTCGACGAGCACGCCGCCGAACGCCCCGCCGATGACGAGCGGAACCGTCGCGAATACGCCGGCGACGCCGGCCGCGAGCGGCGAGCCGGTCTGCATGAGCGCGATGATCGGGATGGCGACCAGGGCGATCGCGTTGCCGCCGAGCGAGAAGAACTGGGCGACGTACAGGGCGAGCACGGGCAGGCGGCGGCGCGGGGCATCCGTCGCCGTGTGCTCGTTCGCAGCCACCCGGTCGACCGCGTCGCCTGTCGTCGTGTCGGCCGGCGTGCTCATCGCGTGCTCCTCGGGAAGGTGTGCGTGATCCAGCGCACCGGTCGGGTGCCGGGCTGGGGTTCGCGGCGCTTCCCCCACCACTTCTGGTGCACGGCGGCGAGGTCGGCGGTGAGCTCGCGGAACTCCTCGAGCGTCAGGTGCGCGCCGCCGTCGCTCGATTCGGATGCCGCGATCCACTCGGGCTCGAGGTCGAGCTCGGCGTCGACCGCCTCGAGCAGTTCGCGATGGTAGGCGTCGAGCACGGCTCGTCGCATCGCGTCGGATGCCTCGCGACGCTCTGGGTCGTCGAGGAACTCCTCGGAGCGCCAGCTCGTCGACTCGTGCGCGGCCCGCCACCAGCGCTCGCGCCCGTCGCGCTCGAGCTCGGGCGCCGGGACCACGAAACCGTGCTTCGCGAGCGTCGAGACGTGATAGCTGATGGACCCGGATGCCGCGCCGGTCGCCTCGGCGAGCATGCTCACCGACTGCGGTCCCTCGACTCGCAGCAGCCCGAGGATGCGGAGTCGCAGCGGGTTCGCCAATGCGCGCATCGGCCCCGGATCGTGGAGCTCGAAGGATCTTGCTGATTCAGCCATACCTGCAGGCTAACTCTGCAACGATTCTTGCACAAGTTATCTTGCACAACATCTCTTGTCGATCGCTCCAGTGCCGAGTTGCCCGATTCTCGTGAGATTCGGGCAACTCGAAGGTGGAGTCAGTGCCGAGTTGCCCGATTCTCGTGAGATTCGGGCAACTCGAGGGTGGAGTCAGGCCCCGATCGCGGCGAGCGTCTCGCGCGCGATCTCGAGCTCCTCGTCGGTGGGCACGACGAGCACCGTCACCTCCGAGGCATCCGTCGAGATCCTCCGGGTCTCCCCCGACCGCTCCGCGTTGCGCTCCTCATCGATCTCGATGCCGAGCCGCTCGAGGCCCGCGAGCGAGGCAGCGCGCACGGGCGCCGCATTCTCGCCGACGCCTGCCGTGAACGAGATCACGTCGAGCCGCCCGAGCTGCGCGTAGTACGCGCCGACGTAGCCCTTGAGGCGATGCACGTACACGTCGAAGGCGAGGGATGCCGCGGCATCGCCATCGGCGCGGCGCTCGAGCAGATCGCGCATGTCGCGGGTGCCCGCGAGGCCGAGCAGGCCGCTGCGCTTGTTCAGGAGCTCGTCGAGATCGTCGAACGACTGATCGGCCTTGCGGTGCAGGTGGAACAGCACCGCGGGGTCGAGGTCCCCCGAGCGGCTGCCCATCACGAGACCCTCGAGCGGGGTGAGCCCCATCGAGGTCTCGACCGAGCGCCCGCCGTCGATCGCGGTGATCGACGCGCCGTTGCCGAGGTGCAGCACGAGCTGCTTGACGTCGGCGAGCGGCCGGCCGATGAACTCGGCGGCCTGCTCCGACACGTACTTGTGCGAGGTTCCGTGGAACCCGTAGCGGCGCACCCGGTACTTCTCGGCCACATCGGCGTCGATGGCATAGGTGTACGCGGCGGGCGGGAGCGTCTGGTGGAACGCCGTGTCGAACACAACCACGTGCGGCACGTCGGGGAACATCGCCTCGGCCGCCTCGATGCCCTGCAGGTTCGCCGGGTTGTGCAGCGGGGCGAGCTCGGCGAGGTCCTCGATGTTGATCTTCACGAGGTCGGTGACGACCGTCGGCTCGAAGAACCGCTTGCCGCCGTGCACGACCCGGTGGCCGACCGCCACCGGCGGGTTCAGCTCGATCGAGGGTCCGTGAGCGGCGAACGCCTCGAGCATCACCTGGAACGCCGCCGTGTGATCGGGGATCGGGAGCTCACGAGTGGTCTCGGACGGGGCATCCGCTCGCTCGACCGACGGGGTCGCCGTGACGGGAACCGTGTGCGTTGCGCGTCCGGTGCGCTCGCCGATGCGCTCGATGAGGCCCGACGCGAGGGTCTGCTCGGACTCGACGTCGACGAGCTCGTACTTCAGCGACGACGAGCCCGAGTTGATGACGAGGATGATGCTCACGAGGCATCCGCCGCCTGGATCGCCGTGATGGCCACGGTGTTCACGATGTCCTGCACGAGCGCGCCGCGCGAGAGGTCGTTGATCGGCTTGTTGAGTCCCTGCAGCACGGGGCCGATCGCAACGGCGCCCGATGACCGCTGCACGGCCTTGTACGTGTTGTTGCCCGTATTGAGGTCGGGGAAGATGAACACCGTCGCGCGGCCCGCGACCGCCGAGTCGGGCAGTTTCGCGCGGGCGACGGCGGCGTCGGCTGCGGCGTCGTACTGGATCGGGCCATCGACGGCCAGCTCGGGCGCCCGCTCGCGCACGAGCTGCGTCGCCCGGCGCACCTTGTCGACGTCGGCGCCCGTTCCCGACTCACCCGTTGAGTACGAAAGCATCGCCACGCGCGGCTCGATGCCGAACTGCGTCGCCGTCGCCGCCGAGGAGATGGCGATGTCGGCGAGCTGCTCGACGGTCGGCTCGGGGATCACCGCGCAGTCGCCGTAGACGAGCACGCGGTCCGCCAGCGCCATCAGGAACACCGACGACACGACCGAGACGCCGGGCTTCGTCTTGATGATCTCGAACGCCGGGCGGATCGTGTGCGCGGTGGTGTGCACCGCGCCCGACACCATGCCGTCGGCCATTCCCAAGTGCACCATGAGTGTTCCGAAGTACGAGACGTCGGTGACGATGTCGGCGGCCTGCTGATATGTGACGCCCTTGTGAGCTCGCAGCTTCGCGTACTCCTCGGCGAATCTGTGGAC
>DASUVU010000114.1:0-2064 GCA_036378815.1 Agromyces sp.
AACATCGACTGGATCGCGGGCGCGAACCCGAACATCAAGTTCGCGATGAACCTGCACAGCTCGGGCAACTACTTCATGTGGTCGCCGGGCGCGTACATCACGCCGGGTCGCATCTCGGCACCGCGGCCCACGCTCGAGGAGGAGTCGTACTTCTGGGGTGCCTCGGCACGGATCCTCACGGAGATCAAGCGCTACCGCGGCATGTCGGTGACGCCGGCCCGCACCGGCCCGATCTCGGACGTGCTGTATTCGGCGGCCGGCAACTCCGGTGACATGCTCTGGTACAAGTACGGGATCTACGCGTGGAACTTCGAGGTCGGCACGCAGTTCCAGCCGCCGTTCTCGAACGAGAACCCGAACGGCGCGTCGGCGCACGCCGAGTCGCAGGAGTTCGCCAACGGGCTCATCGAGCTCATGCGGGTGGCGCACGACTACGACAAGGACTCGCAGCGTCCGACGAGCTCGGTGAAGGTGTCTGCGAGCACCCAGGCGGGCATGGTCGACGTCACGTTCGACGTGTCGGAGCCTGCGGCGGTGTTCTACACGATCGACGGGTCGAAGCCCACCTACGAGTCGTCGCTCTACGGAACGGCGGGCATCCGCGAGGGCGCCGAGGTGCTCACCGTGCCAGCCGGCACGAAGGTGAACTGGTTCTCGGTCGACTCGGCCGGCAACGTCGAGAAGAACTACCGTCCCGACGGGAGCGGGAACAACTTCAACAAGACGACGGTGACGGCTCCGAACTGATCCGACGTCGATGACGGCTGCGGCCGCGGTATTCCATCACGGATGCCGCGGCCGCAGTGCCGTCCGCCGGGAGGCGTGCCTCGTTCGAGTGCCCGCGAGCACGCGGCATCCGCTCTGGTACTGACTGCGACGTACGATGGCAGTGTCCCGGCCGCACGTCCGATCATCCGACGGGAGGCGCCATGGTCCAGGTCCGCGTCCTCGGAGTCGCGCTCGATGCCGCACGGCAGCACATCGTGCTCCTGAAGCCGTTGCTCGAGGATCCGGGGGTGGGCCGAGTGCTTCCAGTCTGGATCGGCGCCCAGGAGGCGACCTCCATCCTCATCGCCGTCGAGGGACAGCAGGCGCCGCGACCCCTGTCGCACGACCTCATCACGACGCTGTTCGGCACACTGGGCGCGAAGGTCGAGCGGGTCGACGTGACCCGGATCGAGGACGGTACGTTCTTCGCCGAGCTCACGCTCTCGACCCCCACGGGCCCGCAGATCCTGGACTCCCGTCCGTCGGACGCCATCGCCCTCGCCGTTCGGGCCGACGCCCCCATCTGGGTCGCCGACGAGGTGCTCGAGGAGGCGGGAATCCCCGCCGAGATGGTCGACGTCGAGAGCGACGACACCGCCGAGACCACCGAGGAGAAGCTCGACGAGTTCAAGCGGTTCCTCGAGGACGTCGATCCCGAGGACTTCCAGGGCTGACGCGCGCCCACCCGCACACCGGAACGGCGGAGCGGAAGAATGACCGACATGAGCGCCGCGATTCCAGCCCTGACCGAGATGCCGTCGCCGGTGTATGTGATGTCGGCAGAGGGGTACCGCATCGCGACGTACAGCTGGGGCGACGCGGATGCCCCGGTGGTGCTGTGCGTGCATGGGTTCGCGTCGAGCTGCCGCGACAACTGGGCGAACACGGGGTGGGTGCGCGACCTCATGCGTGCCGGGTTCCGCGTGCTCGGCGTCGACCAGCGCGGCCACGGTGAGAGCGACAAGCCCCACGAGGCATCCGCCTTCAGCATGGATGCGTTCGTGAACGACATCGTGATCGTGCTCGACACCTACCTGCTCGACACGGTGCTCTACGCCGGCTACTCGCTCGGCGCGCGGGTCGGGTGGCAGGTCGCCGTGCAGGTGCCCCACCGTGTCGACCGCGCCGTGCTCGGCGGCATTCCCGACGGTCGCCCGCTCGCGCGCCTGCAGATCGAGCAGGCCCGCGCCTATGCGGAGCGGGGTACGCCCGTCGAGGATCCCGTGACCCGCAACTACATCACCCTCGCGGAGCGGGTGCCCGGCAACGACCCGCGCTCGCTCGTCGCGCTCGCCA
>DASUVU010000115.1:0-12482 GCA_036378815.1 Agromyces sp.
GAGAAGTTCGACTACACCAAGGGCTTCAAGTTCTCGACGTACGCGACGTGGTGGATCCGTCAGGCGATCACCCGTGCCATGGCCGACCAGGCGCGCACCATCCGCATCCCGGTGCACATGGTCGAGGTCATCAACAAGCTCGCCCGCGTCCAGCGACAGATGCTGCAGGACCTGGGCCGCGAGCCCACCCCCGAGGAGCTGTCGAAGGAACTCGACATGACTCCCGAGAAGGTCATCGAGGTGCAGAAGTACGGCCGTGAGCCGATCTCGCTGCACACCCCGCTCGGCGAGGACGGCGACAGCGAGTTCGGCGACCTCATCGAGGACACCGAGGCGGTCGTGCCGGCCGACGCGGTCGGCTTCACGATGCTGCAGAAGCAGCTCGAGTCGCTGCTCGACTCGCTGAGCGAGCGCGAGGCCGGCGTCATCCGCATGCGCTTCGGGCTCGGCGACGGCATGCCGAAGACCCTCGACCAGATCGGCGACACGTTCGGCGTCACGCGCGAACGGATCCGCCAGATCGAGTCGAAGACGATGGCGAAGCTGCGCCACCCGTCGCGCTCGCAGTCGCTCCGCGACTACCTCGAGTAGGCCGACGGTGCGCTACGCGCCGGCGATCCTCGTCGGCAGGTTCGTCCGATTCGCCGCCCGGCTCCGCAAGCCCGGCGGCGGATCGGCCGTTCCGGGCCTCATCGTCAACACCATCGCCCCCGGGTACCTCAAGCGCACCCTGTCGGGCTTCCCGCAGGGGCTCGTGGTGGTGTCGGGGTCGAGCGGCAAGTCGACGACCACCAAGATGCTGGTCGCCATCCTCCGCGCGCACGGCATCGACGTGTTCACGAACCCGTCGACCGCCAACATCAGCCAGGGGCTCACGTCGGCCCTGCTCGAGCGTGCCGACTGGCGTGGCCGCGTGCCCGGCGATGTCGCGGTGCTCGAGATGGACGAGGGGCATGGGGCCGTCGTCATGCAGGGCGTCGACGCGCGCGTCGCGACCCTCATGAACGTGATGGTCGACCAGATCGACCGTTTCCACGACTCCGAGATGGTGGCGGGCATGCTCGCCCGGATCGCGGAACGAGCCCACGAGGCCGTGATCGTGAACGCCGACGACGCCTACCTCGAGCGCATCGCGGCCCAGCTGTCTCACGATGTCGCGGTGCGGCGCTTCGGCGTGTCCGAGACCGTGCTCGAGGCGGCGCCCCGCGGGCTCGGTTACACCGAGACGAGCGCGACGCGACTCCGAGCGGGGGAGGGGGTGCGCGTCGAGTCGGTGCGCGGCGCGGCCGCGGTGCTCGGCGACGACGGGGCATCCGTCTCGATTCGACTGCCGGCCCGGGGCACGCATTACGCCGTCGATGCGGCCGCAGCGTATGCGACCGCGCAGACCGTGCTGGGCGACGCGTTCGTTCCCGCGACGGCAGCCGACGCCTTGAGCGAGATCCCGGCCGTGTTCGGACGTGGCGAGCGCGTTCACATCCGCGGGCACGACGTGGAGTTCGTGCTCGTGCAGAACCCGGCGAGCTACCAGTTGAACGTCGACAGCATCGATCCCGACACCGAGCAGATCCTGTTCGCGATGGGTTCCGACGTGCGCGACCCCTCCTATTTCTGGCCGACGGATGCCTCGACGCTCGGGCGCGTCGCGATCGTCAGCGGGTCGAAGGCGGCGGAGGCGGCGCTGATGCTGTCGTACGACGGAGTCGAGATCGACCGCGTGGAGCCCGACCTGGGTCGCGCACTCGACGACTTCCTCAGTGCACCGGCGCCCGCGACGGGCGTGAAGACGATCGTCTTCACCGCCGACGCGATGCGGCGCACACGCAGCCATCTCGGACTGACGGGAGCGGAATGAGCAGCAGCACCCTCACCATCGTGGCGCTCCTGCCGAGGCTGCAGAACACGAACGGCGACGCCCAGAACGCGTCGGTGGTCGCCGCCCGGGCTTCCTGGGCCGGCCTCGACTCGCGCGTCGTGGGCGTCGATCGGCGTGACGAGCTGCCCGAGCGGGTCGACGCGATCGTGCTCGGTTCGGGCAGCGATTCGTCGCTCGAAGCGACCCGCGCGGAGTTGCTGACCATGCACGACGAACTGCGCACGTGGGGTACCGAGGGCGTGCCGATCCTCGCAGTGGGCACCGGATGGGAGCTGCTCTGCTGGGGGATCGAGCTCGCGAACGGTTCCACCGTCGAAGGACTCGGCATCCTGCCCGGGCGCGCAGTGCCGCGCACTGGTCGAGTGACCGGCGACCTCGTGGTGGCGTCACCGCGATTCGGCCCCCTCGTCGGATTCGAGAACCACGCGCGCGATTACGCGGGTGCGGAGGGTTCGCCCCTCGGCCGCGTGCGCGCGGGCAGCGGCAACGGCCGCGACTCCGGCCAGGAGGGCGTCGTCATGGGTTCCGTCATCGGCACGCACCTTCACGGGCCGGTCCTCGCGAAGAATCCGTCCTTCGCCGACGCGCTGCTCGGCATCGCGGCGGAGCGCGCCGGCCTCGAGTACCGGCCGGGAGAGCGCACCGCGGTCGTCGACGGGTATGCCACCGCCGCTCGCGAGGCGCAGCTCAGCGCAGCCGGGGTCGCGGCATCCGTCCCCGACACGCGGGGCTGATCGCAGGACGGCGTCGGATCACCTTGCTACGACGAACGCCCCGGAGATCCCGGGGCGTTCGGTCGAAGTCTGCCGCGGCTCAGTCGCGGCCGTCGTTCAGCAGGCGGCTCGACTCGTCGTGCCAGCTGTGCGCGATCTCGGAGAGCTTCTCCTGGTGCTTGCGGCCGTGGTGCGCGCAGAACAGCAGTTCACCGCTCGCCACGACGACGCGGATGTACGCCTGGGCGCCGCACGCGTCGCATCGGTCGAGCGCCGTGAGCTCGTACGGGGTCTCGAGTTCGACCGCACCGGCTGTGTCGGTGTACTGGGTCATGGCTCCTCCTCCTGGCTCACGTTCCCTGAAATCCGTTCATCAATCAAAACACGGGTCCGGAGCCGAACCTTCCGTTCGGCCGGGCATTTCGCTGAGCGCGTAGCGCCTGGCACGCGAGGTCCATGGGCGTCACTAGGCTTTACCGACGTGAGCTCCGACTATTCCGCACGACATCTCTCCGTCCTCGAGGGCCTCGAGGCGGTCCGCAAGCGCCCCGGAATGTACATCGGCTCGACCGATTCGCGCGGGCTCATGCACTGCCTCTGGGAGATCATCGACAACTCCGTCGACGAGGCGCTCGCCGGCCACGGCGACGAGATCGGAGTGATCCTCCATCCCGACGGCAGCGTCGAGGTGCGCGACCGCGCCCGCGGCATCCCGGTCGACGCCGAACCCAAGACCGGGCTGAGCGGTGTCGAAGTCGTGTTCACCAAGCTGCATGCCGGTGGCAAGTTCGGCACCGGCTCGTATTCCGCTTCCGGAGGACTGCACGGCGTCGGAGCATCCGTCGTCAACGCCCTCTCCGAGCGGCTCGACGTCGAGGTCGACCGCAACGGGAAGACGTGGGCGATGTCATTCCATCGTGGAGAGCCCGGCGTGTTCAAGGATTCGGGCGCCCCATCGCCCGACGCCCCCTTCATGCCCTTCGAGGTGCGGAGCGAACTTCGGGTCATCGGCAAGGTCGCCAAGGGCGTGACGGGCACCCGCATCCGGTACTGGGCCGATCGACAGGTCTTCACGAAGGGCGCCGAGTTCCAGCTCGACGAGCTGCTCGCGCGTGCCCGCCAGACGGCGTTCCTCGTACCGGGTCTCGCGATCGACGTCATCGATGAGCGTGGCTCCGAGCCGCACACGACGTCGTTCCAGTTCGACGGCGGCATCTCCGAGTTCGTCGAGCACCTGGCGGTGGATGCCCCGCTCACCGACGTGTGGCGCATCACGGGTTCAGGCAGTTTCACCGAGACGGTGCCCGTCCTGACCGACGGCGGGGCGATGGTGCCCACCGAACTGGAGCGCGAGTGCCACGTCGACATCGCGCTGCGCTGGGGCACCGGGTACGAGACCGTGGTCAAGTCGTTCGTCAACATCATCGAGACGCCGAAGGGCGGCACGCACCTCGCAGGGTTCGACCAGGGCCTCCTCCGATTCATGCGCCAGCAGGTCGAGCAGAACGCCCGCCGGCTGAAGGCGGGCGCTGCGTTCACTGGCGGTGGCAAGCTCGAGAAGGACGACGTACTCGCCGGCCTCACCGCCGTGCTCACGGTCCGCCTGCCCGAGCCGCAGTTCGAGGGCCAGACCAAGGAGGTGCTCGGCACGCCCGCGGTGCGCGCCATCGTGACCAACGTCCTGACCAAGGAACTCGCGGCGCGCTTCGCGTCGACCAAGCGCGACGACAAGGCGCAGTCGGCGTTGCTGCTCGACAAGGTCGTCGCCGAGATGAAGTCGCGCATCTCGGCGCGCGCCCACAAAGAGACGCAGCGTCGTAAGAATGCCCTCGAGAACTCGTCGCTGCCCGCGAAGCTCGTCGATTGCCGCTCGAACGACGTCGCCCACAGCGAGCTGTTCATCGTCGAGGGCGACTCGGCGCTCGGCACCGCAAAGCTGGCACGTGACAGCGAGCACCAGGCGCTCCTGCCCATTCGCGGCAAGATCCTCAACGTGCAGAAGGCGAGTGTCTCCGACATGCTCGGCAACGCCGAGTGCGCGTCGATCATCCAGGTGATCGGCGCGGGCTCGGGCCGCAGCTTCGACCTCGCGGCGGCCCGCTACGGCAAGGTCATCATCATGAGCGACGCCGACGTCGACGGTGCGCACATCCGGACACTCCTGCTCACGCTGTTCTTCCGCTACATGCGCCCCATGATCGAGCAGGGGCGCGTCTTCGCCGCGGTCCCACCCCTGCATCGCGTGGTCGTGACGAATGCCGGTTCCAAGCCGAATGAGACCATCTACACGTACTCCGAGACGGAATTGCAGGGCGTGCTCGCCACCCTCAAGAAGCAGGGTCGGCGCTATCAGGACCCGATCCAGCGATACAAGGGCCTCGGCGAGATGGATGCCGACCAGCTCGCGACGACGACGATGGATCGTCGCCAGCGCACGCTGCGTCGGGTCGGCATCGGCGACGCCGAGGCCGCCGGCCGCGTGTTCGAGCTGCTCATGGGCAACGAGGTCGCCCCTCGCAAGGAGTTCATCATCGACGGCTCCGATGCACTCGAGCGAGAGCGTATCGACGCCTGAGCATCGGCGGGGCGATCAGGGCGACCATCGTGACGCCGTCGATGGCGGGATGTTCTGGTTGAGGTGGAAGACGTTGTCGGGGTCGTAGGAGTCCTTCACGGCTGTGAGGCGCGCGAGCTTCTCGTCGGAGTACGCGCGACGCAGGCCGGCGGCGCCGTCGTCGCCGAGGACGTTCACGTACGCTCCGCTCGCGAAGCGGTCGAGCGCTCCCGCGTACCGGCGGGCGGCCGACATCCGCCGCTCGTCCTCGTCAGGCTCGAGCCAGCGTGACGCCGCGACGAACTCGAACGCGGTGTTCCTGCGTGAGAACGCGGTGTCGTCGTCGGCGACGTCGGCGATCGCCCCGCCGTACGCCTGGAGGCTGACGTCGGGCAGGTCGGCACGGCCGCGATCCAGCAGCAATCCGATGAGTTCGTCATCGAGGGCGTCGAAGTAGTGACCCTTCCAGTAGCGTCGCCACGCGTGGCCCTCGAGGTCGTCCTCGCGCGTCTGGAGTTGCAGGTACGACATCGGCTCGACGACGCGACCGGCCGGCGAGGCGACGTCGGCGAGCTCGCGTCCGAGTTCTGCGGCGACGTTCGCGCCTCTGCCAGGGTCTCCGACCCACACGAGGCCGAGGGCGACGACCCCGTCCGTCATGGTCGCCGAATACGTCGCCTGACGTGGGGCGGTGTCGCTCAGGTCGCGCCACCGCCGCATCGGCCGCTCCGCTTCGGCGACCGCGTAGTGGAACTCCGCCGCGACGGCCGTGCCGGCCTCCGGATGCAGCGTGAACTCGAACTCGGTCACGACACCGAAGTTCCCGCCGCCGCCGCGCAAGGCCCAGAACAGCCCGGGGTGCTCATCGGCGTCCGCACGCACGACCTCCCCGGCTGCGGTGACCGCCTCGAACGAGACGACGTTGTCGCACGTCAGCCCGTGCTGCCGGGCCAGCCAGCCCATCCCGCCGCCGAGGGTGAGCCCGCCGACGCCCGTGTGCGAGACATTCCCGGCCGTCGTCGCAAGACCGTGCGCCTGCGCCGCGCGATCGAGCGCCCCGAGCAGGGCCCCGCCCTGCACACGAGCTCGACGAGTGGTGGGATCGACCGAAACGCCGCCCATCGGGCGCAGGTCGATCATCAGGCCGCCGTCGGGCACGGCGTGGCCGACGATGCCGTGGCCGCCGCAGTGGATGCCGATCTCGAGATCGTGCTCGCGCGCGAATCGCACGGATGCGACGACATCCGCCGAGCTGGCGCACTGCACGATGAACCGTGGGCGTCGGTCTACCATCGCGTTCCAGACGGAACGCGACCTGTCGTAGTCATGGTCTCCGGGAACGAGCACCCGACCGCTGATCGTCGCCTGCAGTTCACCGCATGTCATCGATCGACCCCTATCCGGTCGGCGCGAACGTCGCGGATGCGTCGGAACCGCCGACCACGGTCGACTCTGCACGCCGCCCGTATCGGCGTCAAGGCCGAGGCCGCTGCGACTCAGCCGATGCGCGTGCCCACGGCACCGACGACGGCCTCGAGGGGCTGCCCGGATGCGTCGCGCTTCGCACCCCCGTCGGGCAGCTGGCGCGCCGACCCGTCAGTGCCGACCGCGAGCGCAGGGGAGGGCCCGACCCATGCCAGGTGCAGGACGTCTTCTCCCTTCAGGAACCGCTGCGCCCGCACTCCGCCGGTGGCACGGCCCTTCGCGGGGAACTCCGAGAACCCGCTCACCTTGGCACTGCCAGGGTCGGTGCCGAGCAGCGTCTCGCTGCCGGCCGCGATCGTCACGACGACGGTCTCGGCCGCCGCATCGGCGGGCACGCCCGCGAAATGGATCGCGTGAACACCCGGCGCGAGCTTGATGCCGGCCATGCCGCCTGCAGGGCACCCCTGCGGTCGCACCGACGCCGCCGCGAACCGCAGGAGCTGGCTGTCGGATGCCACGAACACGAGCTCGTCGGTCTCGTCGCCCTGCACGGCACCGACGACTTCGTCGCCGGCCTTCAGCCCGATGACCTCGAACTCGGGCTTCGCGGGATACGCACCCGCGATCACGCGCTTCACGACACCCAGCTTCGTGCCGAGCGCGATCGATCGATCGCCGTTGAGCGAGACGAGCGCCAGCACCTTCTCATCGCGGTTTGGCAGCGCGAGATAATCGCCGATGCGAACGCCGGCGCCCAACTGCACCGACGTGGGCGGAAGCATCGGCAGGTCGACGGGCGTGAAGCGGATGAGGCGCCCCAGACTCGTCACCGCTCCGATCTCGGATCGGCTCGTGGTGTCGAGCGTGGAACGGATGGCGTCGTGCTTGCTGCGCCGGGCCGGAGGCGTGATCGTCGGCGCCCCGTCGGGCCCGGCTGGCAGGTCGACGCGGGCGATGCGGCCGGTCGCACTGAGGAACACGCGGCACGGGACATCCGCCACCTCGAGGGCCGCCGCCGCGTGCTTCGCCTTCGCGCCCGCGCTCGCTCCCGCGATGCTGGGGCGGGCGTCGGTGAGCAGCGTGCGTCGCGGCGTGCCGTAGCGCTCGGCGACCTCGGCGAGCTCGTCGGACACGAGCTGCTCGATGCGGTGGCGACTGGCAAGGATCTCCTCGAGTTCTTCGATCTCGGCGCGCAGCCTGTCACGCTCGGCCTCGAGCTCGAGCCGTGAGAACTTGGTCAGCCGCCGGAGCTGGAGTTCGAGGATGTATTCGGCCTGCACGCGGCTGAGGTCGAAGACATCGATGAGTCGTGTGCGGGCAGCCGCCGCGTCGTCGCTCGTGCGGATGACCTGGATGACCTCGTCGATGTCGAGGATCGCGATGAGCAGGCCCTCGACGAGGTGCAGTCGCTCCTTGCGACGCGCGAGCCGGTACTTCGACCGGCGCGTGACGACGTCGATCCGGTGTGCGACGTACACCTGCAGCAGCTCGCGGAGCCCGAGCGTCTGGGGGCCTCCGTCGACGAGCGCGACGTTGTTGATGTTGAAGGAGTCTTCGAGGGGAGTCAACCGGTAGAGCTGCTCCAGCACCGCATCGGGGCTGAAGCCGGTCTTGATGCCGATGACGAGCCGCAGGCCGTTCGTGCGATCGGTGAGGTCGGTGACATCCGAGATGCCGTTGATCTTCTTGGCGGTGACGCCGTCCTTGATCTTCTCGATGACCTTCTCGGGGCCGACGAGGTAGGGCAGCTCGGTGACGACGAGGCCGGTCTTGCGTGCGGTGATGTTCTCGATGCGCACCTTCGCGCGCGTCTTGAAGGCACCGCGGCCGGTGGCGTAGGCATCCTTGATGCCCGACAGCCCGACGATCGTGCCGCCGGTGGGCAGGTCTGGGCCCGGCACGAACTCCATCAACTCGTCGAGGGTGGCGTTCGGATGCGCGATGAGGTGGCGCGCCGCCGCGACGACCTCGATGAGGTTGTGCGGGGCCATGTTCGTCGCCATGCCGACCGCGATGCCGCTCGCACCGTTGACCAGGAGATTCGGGTAGGCCGACGGCAGCACCTCGGGCTGGGTGAGCTGGTTGTCGTAGTTCGGCACGAAGTCGACGACGTCTTCGTCGAGGCCCTCGGTCATCGCGAGGGCCGGCGCGGCGAGACGTGCTTCGGTGTACCTCGGGGCGGCAGGGCCGTCGTCGAGCGACCCGAAGTTGCCGTGCCCGTCGATGAGCGGCACCCGCAGGGTGAACGGCTGCGCCATGCGCACGAGCGCGTCGTAGATCGCCGTGTCTCCGTGGGGGTGCAGCTTTCCCATGACCTCGCCCACGACGCGCGCCGACTTCACGTGGCCGCGGTCGGGCCGCAGGCCCATCTCGGTCATCTGGTACAGGATGCGTCGCTGCACGGGCTTGAGGCCGTCGCGGGCGTCGGGCAGGGCCCGGGAGTAGATCACCGAGTAGGCGTACTCGAGGAACGAGCCCTGCATCTCGGTGGCGACGTCGACGTCTTCGATGCGTTCGACGAACGGCTCGTCGGCGGGCGGGTTCTTGGCTCGGGTCATCCGTGTTCTCTGGTGCGGGCGTGCGGGGCACGCGGGAAACGGGGGCGCGCCCGGCCTGTGCCAGACTGGGCGCGATGCCTGCAATGCTACCGGTGCCCTCCCACAGCGCTCCGCGGCTTGCCGAGGTGCTCCACAGCTCGATCGCCAGCCTCCGGGGTGAGGCGAACGAATTCGAACTGCCCGCGGCATCCGGTGCGGTGGTGGTCCTCGTCGACGGGCTCGGTGCGGCCAACATCCAGGCACGCGCCGGTCACGCTCGATTCCTGGCGTCGCGGATGCCGCGGCGCGATGTCATCCGCACGGTGGTCCCCTCGACGACGGCCGCGGCCATCGCGAGTTTCACCACCGGCCGGATGCCGGGCGAACACGGTCTCGTCGGCTACCGATCGCTCGATGCGGCGCACGACCGAGTGGTGAACCAGCTGAACGGCTGGGACGAGGGCATGCTCCCCGAGACGTGGCAACGCGCGGAGACGCTGTTCGATGCCGCGCGCACCCTCGGGATCCCGAGCTTCGCGATCGGCGCCGCGCGGTATGCGAACTCGGGGTTCACCCGGGCGGTGCTCCGTGGCGCCGAGTACCGGCCGGGCGCCTCGATCGCCGACCGGTTCGCCGCCGCGCGCGACGTGCTCGACGAGACATCCGGCGCGCTCGTCTACCTGTACGTGCCCGAGCTCGACCAGGCGGCGCACGCGCACGGGTGGGAATCCGACCGGTGGCTGACGATCCTCGAGCACCTCGACGCCGAGGTCGCCGCATTCGAGCGACGGATGCCGCGTGGTGCGGGCCTGCTGGTCACGGCCGACCACGGGGTGATCGACGTCCCTGCGCATCGTCACGTGTTCATCGACGACCGCCCCGACCTGCTCGAGGGCATCCGCCACGTCGGGGGAGAGCCCCGCTTCCTGTCGCTGTACTTCGAGCCGGGTCTCGACGAGGCTGCACGCGGCGGTCTCGTCGACCGCTGGCACGCGGCGGAGGGCCACCGGGCCTGGGTGCTCGCTCGCGACGAGGCCATCGATGCCGGGGTCTACGGTCGCGTGGCCGACGAAGTGCGTCCGCGCATCGGCGACATCCTCGTCGCGGCCCGGGCGGGGATCGCGTACTACGACCGGCGTGAGGCGAACCGGCAGGCCGAGGCGATGATCGGGCAGCACGGGTCGCTCAGCGACGAGGAGACCCGCGTGCCGCTCATCCGCGGCGGGGCCTACTCGCGGACCTGACCGCTCAGGACGGGTACTGCCCGCGCTTGACCTGGGGCTTCGGCAGGCGCAGCGGTCGAAGCTGGAGCGCGCGCATCGCCGCGTACCAGCGGACTCGCTCGACCTTGCCCGCGCCGAACTTGGCCGTGAGCTTCCGCGTCAGCACGAAGCCGAGGACCACGACGTCGATCACCGCGACGGCGAAGAACGCCCAGAGCGCGAGGATCCCGATGGTCTGCACCTCGGGGCTCGGCACGAGGGTCAGGAGGATCACCGCGAACATCACGGGGATCAGCACCTCGCCGACGCTGAACCGCGCGTCGATGTAGTCGCGCACGTACTTCTTCTGCGGGCCGCGGTCTCGCGCGGGCAGGTACCGCTCATCGCCCGCCGCCATGCCGATGCGAGCACGCTCGCGCGCCTCGGCCTGCTTCGCCCGGGCCTGCTTCGCCGCCTCCTTGCGATCGTTCGGCACGAGCGGTCGCTTGCGTGCGGCCTCGCGCCCGGCTCGCGTCGGCGTAGGTGCGCCCTTGCCGACCTTGGGAGTCTGCGATGCGTTCTCGGCGCCCGCCTCGGGCGCGGGGGTGTTGGTGGGATGCTTGGCCACGGAGTCCTCGAATCGGTTCCCCTTAAGATTACCGGCATGACTCCACCCCCTCTCACCGATCCCGTCGCCGGGTACGCTCCCGCGATCGCCGAGGCCATCCGCGACTCGGTCGACGCCGGGTTCCCGGCGACCGTCGCCGACCTGGCGCGGCTCGTCCGCATCCCGTCCGTCTCGTGGCCCGCGTTCGATGCGGCGCACGTCGCCGAGAGCGCGGAGGCGGTGGCCGACCTGCTCCGCGACACGGGAGTGTTCGAGCTCGTCGAGATCCGCAGGGCGGCGGTGGAGGACGGCTCCGAGCTCGGGCAGCCCGCGGTCGTGGCCAGTCGTCCCGCCCGCAGCGGACGGCCGACCGTGCTGCTGTACGCGCACCACGACGTGCAGCCGCCCGGGAAGGACGAGGACTGGGACACGCCGCCGTTCGAGCCGACGCAGCGCGGCGATCGCCTGCACGGCCGGGGCGCCGCAGACGACAAGGCCGGCGTCATGGCGCATGTCGGCGCGATCCGGGCCTTCGCCGAGGCGGCGGGCGACTTCGACCTCGGCATCGCGGTCTTCATCGAGGGGGAGGAGGAGTGGGCGTCGCGATCGTTCGCGAACTTCCTCCACGAGAATCGCGACCTGCTCGAGGCCGACGCCATCATCGTGGCGGACTCGGGCAACTGGGACACCGAGACCCCGGCGATCACCATCGCGCTGCGAGGCGCCGTCGCGTTCAACCTGCGCATCGACACGCTCGCGCACGCCTCCCACTCGGGCATGTACGGCGGTGCGGTGCCCGACGCGATGCTCGCCGGCATCCGCCTGCTCGACACCCTGTGGCACGCGGACGGATCGGTCGCAGTCGAGGGGCTGCGCGACGCGGGTCTCGAGACGCCTCCATACGACGAGGCGCAGCTGCGCCTCGAGGCGGGCCTGCTCGACGGCGTGACGCCGATCGGCACCGGCACGATCCTGTCGCGGATCTGGTCGAAGCCCGCCATCACCATCACGGGAATCGATGCACCGGATGTCGCGAACGCCTCGAACACGCTCCTGCCCGGCATCCGCGTGCGCGTGAGCGCCCGCATCGCACCCGGCCAGGACGCCGACGAGGCCTTCGCCGCGATCCGGTCGCACCTCGAGGAGAACACGCCGTTCGGCGCGAAGCTGGAGTTCGAGGACATCGACACCGGGCAGCCGTTCCTCGTGGACACGAGCGGATGGGCGGTGGCCGAGACGCGGGCCGCAATGGCGGAGGGGTGGGGACGTGAACCCGTCGAGATCGGCGTCGGGGGCTCGATCCCGTTCATCGCCGAGCTCGTCGAGGAGTTCCCCGACGCGCAGATCCTCGTGACCGGCGTCGAGGACCCCGAGTCCAAGGCCCACAGCCCGAACGAGTCCCTGCACCTCGGTGTCTTCAAGCGGGCCCTGCTCAGCGAGGCACTGTTCCTCGCGCGGCTCGACGCTCGCGGCGCTGTTTCCTGAATCAGCCACTCCGCGAGCCGGTTCGGGGTGCACACGCAGCAAGCGCGGTTACCATGGAGGCAAGAGTCCGCGTTTCCGCACGC
>DASUVU010000116.1:0-8480 GCA_036378815.1 Agromyces sp.
CGACGTGCGAGGAAAGATCGTGCTGCTCGCCTAACGCGGCAGGCCTCACGCCACGCGTGACCGGGGGATCATGAGCCGTCGTACCAGCGCAGCACGCGCATCGCCCGGAGGGTGTTCCACCGGCTCGGCTCACCCTCTGGCGCGTCGGCCGCGAAGAACACCGCCCCGTGCCATGGCTTGCCCGCGAGCCAGCGGCCGTCGTCACCGCGTCGTGCGCGCAGCACCTCGATCGCCTCGGCGAGGCGGCCGTCGGGCGCACCGCCGACCTCGCGGAAGTAGTCGAGCGCTCGCAGCACGTCGTAGAACCAGTAGGGCGGGAACGAGAAATTCAGGTAGCGATCCTTCACCACCTCGCCCGTCGATCGCCGACGGAACAGGCTGCGTTCGAGCAGGTACTCCTCACCGCGGCGGCGGGCCTCGGTGAGGGCGGAATCGGTCGAGGCATCGCCCGACCCGCCGGCGCGCTCGAGGCCGAGCAGTCCTTCGAGCACGCAGATCGTCGAGTCGAATGAGCTGCGGGTCGACCCCTCGACGCGGTCGCAGTTCCATCCGCCGTCGTCGAGCTGCTCCTCGCGGAGCAATCCGATGATGCGCTCACTGCCCTCGCCGAGTTCACCGAAGTAGGCGGCGTTGGCCAGGACGCCGCCGTTCACGCACTCCTCGACCTCGCCGTGGAAGTACGGCCGGCCGCCCCAGTCGCTCCACACGACGCCGTGGCGCACGCGGGCGATCGCCGCACGGACCGACGGGTCGGTGGGCTCGGCACCGAACCGCCGCAGCAGGTGCAGCGACCAGTGCGTGCCCCTGCGGTCTCCGTCGATGCCGTACTCGTGCCCGCCCCAGTAGCCGCGTTCGTCTTGCAATCCGAGGAGTCGGGCGCCCCACCCGTCGTGCGCCACCCGCGCCCGCTCGGCGGCGACGGCCTCATCGGGCTCGTCGAGCAGGTCGTGCATCACCTGCCAGCGGATCGACGGATCGGAGTCGAGCAACCAGTCGGTGACATCCATGCGGCCATGCTTCCGCATGCCGCCGACATGCGACTACTTTCCGTCGACTCCGCAGTCGTTCGGTCCCGGCAGTTCGAGGCACTGCAGGCGGTTCTCGATATCGTCGCGGTCGGTCAGTCCACTCTGGGCGACGGCGCCGAGCGCGATGGCGCTCACCACCAGCCCGATCGAGCTCATCACGATCGCCACCTTCGGCAGCACGCTCGTCTTCACGTCGGCCTTGGAGTCGCGGTCAACCATGGTCATGTCTTCACTCCATCCTGCGTCGGTCGATTCGTCGCTGGTTCCGACTCACGAGAGATCGGGGGCGGTGCCAGCCGACATCGACCCGTCGGCGGCGAGGTCGGTCACCCCCGGGGGTGGTGCCTCACCGGTCGTTCCGAAGAGGTCGGGCGCCGGGCCGGCATCGATCGGGCTGCCGAGATCGGCGCCGGCCGCGGCATCCGACCCCGTCGCTGCACCCGAGGCCGCAGTCGTTGCACCCGAGACCGCAACCCGCGGCTGCTCGCCCCCGTCGTCGTCGATCTTGATCGTGATGCGCATGGCTGCTCCTCAGTTCAGGACGGCGTAGCGGCCCTCGAAGGTGACGGTCGCATTCGTCAGGTTCTTGACGGTGATCCAGTACGTGCAGTGGGTCGGGTCCGCGCGCTCGACCTCGGTGTCCCAGTCGAGCTGCGGGGCGCCGAGCTTCGGCGACGTCGGCACGACGTACCAGACGATGTGCCGGTCGGCCGGCCAGTTGAACGTGAACCACTTCTGCGTCTGGCCGGGGTTGAGGGTCCCGGTCCACTGCGTTCCCGTGTACATGGCATCCATCTCCTCGTCGGTCAGCGGTAGCTGAGGATGGCGTAGCGGCCGTCGAACCCCACGCCCTTCGTCGTCAGGTTCTTCACGGTGATCCAGTACGTCACGTATCGGGCGTCGGCCCGCTCGACCTGCACGTCGAACCAGATCTCGGGCGCGCCGTTCGCGACCGTCGTGGGCATGACCGTCCAGATGACGTGCCACGTCGCCGGCCAGCGGAACGTGAACCACCGTTTCGACGCGCCGGGTTCGAGTCGGCCCTCGAACTGCACCCCGCAGATCGGATCGGTGACGCGCTCGACCTCGTACTCCCAGATGCCTCGATTGCGCGTGCCTGCACGCAGCACGTGCGCGTCGGGGTGGTAGATGAGGTCGGCGATGATGCAGTTCGGCAGCCCCGCCGACATGCTCGACCACGTCGCGCCGCCGTCGAACGTCTGGAAGACGCCCTTGTCGGCGGCCACCCAGACACGGTTCGCATTGCCCGGATGCATCGCCACCGCGTTGATCGGGAGCGCAGGGAGCCCGGCCGAGCGGTCGGTCCACGTCGTCGCCGAGTCCTGCGAGCTGAACACCCGCCCGCCGCCCAGTTGCGACGAGGTCACCCAGATGCGATTCATTGCCGCGGGATCGACCCAGATGTCGCTGATCCAGGCGGCACGCGGCGAGGTGAGGGCCGTTGGTGCGCCCCAGGCGGCGCCCGTCCACGAGATGCTGAACAGCAGGCCGGTGGTCGTCCCGACGTAGACGACGTCGGGTGACGGCATGTGCATGGCCGACGCGACCGGGCGACCGGGAAGCCCGACCTCGGTGAACGCCACGCCGCCGTCGCGCGACAGGAACACGCTCTCACCGCCCTGCGCGACGGTGAGTCCGTTCGCCTCGAGCGGCGGGTAGAACAGCTGACCGTAGACCGACGGATCCCGGTTGCCGGTGGGCACCCACGCCCAGGTGTTGCCCTTGTCGGTGGAGCGCTCGAGTCCCATTCGGAAGTACGAGTGGTACACGCGGTTCGCGTCGGTGGTGCTCGTGCCGCAGTCGCCGCCGTCGCCGTCGGCGACGTGGTCCCAGACGTGGCTGCCCGTGTAGCGGATGCTTCCGTTGTCCTGCGTGCCGCCGAGCAGCCATCGCGCCGAACCCACGTCCTGGGCGAGGTACTCGATCTCGGTGATGGCGAGGCCGTCGTTGAGGTCGTCCCAGTTCACGCCGCGGTCGGGCGAGCGGTAGACACCGCCGTCGCATCCCGCGTACACGACGTTCCCGTCGTTCGGGTCGAACGCGAGGCAGTGCTGGTCGGGATGGATGCTGTCGCCGTTCGTCTTGCTCGACAGGTTGGTCCAGATCGATGAGTTGCCCTGGCGCTCGACGTGGAACAGGTTGATCTCGCCGACGTACGCCGCCCGATCGGAGGTCGGGTCGCCGTGGACGTGCCAGTCGTACCACGCCTGGCCGGTGCGCACCTCGGGGATGGTCTGCACCGCCGCGAACGCGCCGTTGATGGTGGGCCGCCGCCAGAGCCGGGGCGTGAGCTGCATCCCTCCGGGGATGGGCACGGCCGGATCCGATGCACCCCAGACCCAGGCCACGGCGCCTTTCGAGGGGGCGTGGTCGACCGAGAGCCGCGCGTAGTTGGGCGGGTTCGGGACGCCGCTGAGGTTCACGGCGGTCCACGTGACGCCGCGATCGGTCGATCGTGCGAGGCCGGCCTGCGTCGTCGCGAGCACCTCGGTGTCGCCACCCCCCGGGTGCACGGAGACACTCCATGCCCGGCCCGCTCGCCGCTGCGTCCACGACGTGCCGCCGTTCGACGAGACGTACACGCCTGCTGTGGTTGCGGCGTACAGCGTTCGGTGATCCGACGGGTCCACTTCGAGGCGGTAGAAGCCGACACCGACGAACGGGGCGGCGGCCGCGAGCGACCAGGTGGTGCCGCCATCCGTCGAGCGGAACACGCCCTGCCCCAGTCCCGCGTAGAAGTCGCCCTCGCCGGTACCGAGGTAGGCGAGTCCGGGCTCGGCCGGGTCGAAGGCGAGCGCACCGACGGTGAGGGTCGGGAGGTCGTCGCCACGCGGCGCCCATGACGTGCCGCCGTCGTGGCTCTCCCAGACGCCGCCGCCCGCTGCTCCGACGAGCAGGTGCGCCGAGTCGGACGGATCGACCGCGATCGCCGCCACCCGCCCCGAGACATCGACCCTCGAGCCGGGTCCCGAGCCGTACGTCTGGCCGTTGCGCATGACGGTGGGACCGAGCGGATGCCACGACGGCTGCCCCGGCACCGGTGGTTCGCCCGCTTCCTCGGGTGCGGCCTGCAGTGCCTCGGCGAGGTCGACGGTGCGCGGTGACCGCTCCTGCATCGGGTCGGCGTCGAGCGCGCGGACGGCCTCGAGCAGGTTCTCGGGCCGCTCGATCTCCTCACCGTCGTGGTCGACGAGACCGCGCTCCTGCTCGAACAGGTGGAGTCGTTCCCACACCTTGCCCGACGGAGGTCCGGCGGGCGGGATCCGTTGAACCTCACCGCGGGCACGGCCGGTCTCGGTGTCCCCTGCGAGATCTGCTTCATCAATCGCTGAGCGCATCGGTATCCCCCCATTGCGCGAGTCGTGAACTCAATCCGGCCGGTGCACGCCCTCGGTGTCATCGTCGCGTGCGGCACCCTCGTCGTCGCCCGAAGCAGGCTCGTCGCCCTCAGCTGGAGCGTCGTCGCTGGCGCGCTCGTCACCCTCGGCGGGCTCGTCGACGGCGACGCGATCGTCGTCGTCGAGACCGCGCGCGCGTCGGAACTCGTCCAGCCGATCGGCCGCACGACCCCCGAGCCCCTGCTCCTGGGGATCGGGCACTGGCGAATCCTTCGGCAAGCGTGTCACGGCCACCCCCTGGCTGCGCCGACGACCTGCATGGTTGTCCGGGCTCGCGACGGGCCAGGACGGCGCTCAGACTACTCCTCTCGCAGCGGCGCCACCAGAGCCGGGATGGCGCTCACCGCAGGTCGAGTCGCATCAGCACCCGAGGGAACCCGTTCAGCACCGAGGTCGTGTCGGCGGCCCTCGTGAAACCCGCCTTCTCGAACAGCCGCTTCGTGCCGGCGTACGCCATGGTGAGGTCGACCTTCGCGCCCCTGTTGTCGAGCGGATACCCCTCGATCGCGGGCGCTCCGTGCTGCCGCGCGAACTCGACGGCCCCGGCGAGCAGGTGGTGCGAGATGCCCTCGCCCCGGTGCCCCGGCCGCACGCGGATGCACCACACCGACCAGACGTCGAGGTCGTCGACGTGCGGGATCCTGCGGTTGGTCGCGAAACTCGTGTCGGCCCGCGGGTGCACACCGGCCCACCCGACGACCTCGTCGCCGTCGTACGCCAGGACCCCGGGCGGCGGGTCTTGGGCCACCAGCTCGCGAACCTTCGCCCCGCGCTCGGTGCCCGTGAGCGCTTGATTCTCTTTCGACGAGGTGAGCCGGTAGCTCAGGCACCAGCACACGTTCGCATCGGGCCGCTTGGGCCCGACCACCGCCTCGACGTCGGCGAACACGGTCGCGGGTCGCACCTCGATCGCCATATCGCCACCCTGCCACCGGCCTCCGACACGGGCAACGGCGGGGCGCGGTTGTCTCGGCGCGTGCGCTCGCGGCATCCGGACCAGACCTTGAGTTCGCCACGTCGGCTCCGAGAGGCTGTGGTCATGACCGCTCCGGATGCCTCGCGCGTGCTGTTCTGGCGGCGGACCGACGTGATCGGCCTCGAGCGGCTGGCGCTCACGGTCTCTCCCGACGGCATCACCGCCGAGTCGACCGTCGTGTGCGTCGAGGACGGCGGATTCGAGGTGCGCCACCGGTGGCGGCTGACGCCCGACTGGCGGGCGCAGTCGGTCGAGGTCGAGCGGTTCGGCACCGAGCAGCACGAACGGCTCACGCTCGATCGATCGGATGACGGATGGCTCGTCGACGGCGTCCGGCGGCCAGACCTCGATGGCGTCGACGAACCAGACCTCTCGATCACGCCCTTCTGCAACACGTTTCCGATTCGGCGCACATCCGGCGAGGTCGGCGCCCGCCTCACGCTCGACACCTGCTACATCGACGCCGCGGCGATGGAGGTCGCGCGCTCCCGGCAGCGCTACGAGCGCCTCGGCCCGAACCGGGTGCGTTACGTCGATCTCGGCCTGTCGGTGGGGTTCGAGGCCGATCTCGACGTCGACGACGCCGGGCTCGTGCTGCGGTACGAGCACCTGTTCGAGCGCGTCGATCCCGACCTCGTCTGAGCGCGACATCCGACACGCGAGGGGCTGCCTGCCCTGCATGCGAGACTCGACGGATGCCCCTTGCCACGATCGATGCCGACGGTGTGCCGTTCATCCTCCGCCGTGCCGACCGCGACCACCTCCCGGCACTCATCGACCTGATCGCCGCAGACGCGCTGCGCGCCAACGACGACAGCAGTGCTCCCGAGCACCGCGCGCGTTACGAGGCGGCGTTCGAGGCGATCGACCGGGACCCGGCGCACACGCTGGTCGTGGCGCAGGATGCTGACGGCGTGGTGGTCGGGACCATGCAGCTCACGCTCATCCCGGGTCTCGCGCGGGGCGGGGCGCTCCGCATGCAGGTCGAGGCCGTGCGGGTCGGCGAGTCCGCGCGAGGGCTCGGCCTGGGCTCGGCGATGATGCGCTGGGCGATCGACGAGGCGCGCGTCAGCGGCGCGGCGCTCGTGCAGCTGACCTCCGACGTACGGCGCGATGGCGCTCACCGGTTCTACGAGCGACTCGGATTCGAGGCGACGCATGTCGGATTCAAGCTGTTCCTCTGAGCACTTCCTCTGAGCTCTTGACGGATGCTGGCCCGCGAACGAGGCTGAACGCACTCGGTATCCGCAATGGCGCGGGGAAGCCCGCGCGAAAGGGGCAAGCCACATGAACCTCACGACCGAGAAGACCGATCTCTCGACCGAGAAGATCGCCTGCGCGTTCTCGAGCCACCGCTTCGACGTCGCCCTGCCGTACCTCGCCGACGACGTCATCTGGACGTTGGTGGGCTCCGATCCCCTGATCGGGCGAAAGGCCGTGAAGAAGGCCTGCGAGCGCACGGCGTCGGGCCTTGCCGCGGTGACCACCGAGTTCCAACGCCAACGCACCGTGGTCGGTGAGGACAGCGTCGTGGTCGACAGTCTCGCCAGGTACACGGGGGCTGACGGCGACGTCTCGGTGGTCGCATCCTGCGATGTGTACGACTTCGACGACGCCGGGCGCATCACCGAGATCGTGTCGTACACGGTCGAACTGCCGCGCTGAGCCACGGGCGCCGGGTCAACTCGTCGACTTCTCGACAAGTCGACCGATTCCCCGAAGGCATACTGCGTTCCTCATGCAGGCCGCGTCCCTCATGCAGGCCACGCCCCGTCGTGGACCTCACTCGGGCTGGTTGCGAGCGTCGCCGTTGATCGTGAACGGGGTCGTCACGCCCTCGTACATGACATGGGCGACGAGGCCGTCGACTGCGTGGGGGAGGGTGTGGCAGTGGTCGCTCCAGATGCCCGGATTGTCGGCGACGAATGCGATGTCGTAGCGCTCGCCCGGGTGCACGTCGAGCGAGTCGACGATCCAGCGACTTCCGGATGCCGCGACCCCGTCTCGTGACAGCACGACGACATGGTGGCCGTGCAGGTGCATGGGATGCACGTCGCCCGAGTCGTTGCGGAGGTGCATGAGCACGACCTCGCCCTCGCGCACGTCGAACATCGGCACGTCGGGGAACATCCGGCCGTTGATCGTCCAGAAATTGCCCGGGCGGCCGTCGATGATGCCGAAGCGACGCGCGATCACGTAGTCGTACGAGCGGTCGGGCCTGGTCGAGTCGAAGTCGAGCCGCGCCGGCGAGCCGTAGGCGAGCAGGTCGAGGGTCTCCGACGGCTGGCGCGCGGGGGAGGGGGCGGATGCCTCGGCGTCGCCGATCACGATGCTGCGGGCCCCACCGACGTGAAGTCGCACTGCGCCGCCGTCGGCGGGCGCCTGCACCGCGACATCCGCTCGCCCGCCGGCCGGGATGAGGAGCCGCTTCCCATCGACGTCGGTCGGCTCGTTCACCTCGTGGCCGTCGGTCGCGACGACGCGGAACGGTGCGGCCGACCAGACGGCCGCCGTGCCCTGGTCGCTGTTGATCACGCGCACGCGGACGGTCGAGCCGGGGTCGGCGGTGACGCGCTCGTCCGCGACGCTGCCGTTGAGCGTGTGCTGGCCGCCGTACACGTGGAGCAGCGCGGTGACGTCGAGGTCGGCGGCATCCGTCGACGGAACGGCCGGCTCGATCACGATCGCGCCCAGGAGGCCGCGCAGCACCTGCTCGTGCGACACCTGATGCGAGTGGTACCAGTACGTGCCGGCATCCTGCGCCACGAATCGGTAGACGTGTCGCCCGCCGACCGGCACGGCATCCTGGGTGATTCCCGCGACGCCGTCGGCCGCGTTCGGCACGTCGATGCCGTGCCAGTGCAGCGTCGCCCCGGCCGCCACCGACTCGTTCACGAGGGTCACCTCGACGAGGTCCCCCTGTCGCACGCGGATCTCAGGTCCGGGCGAGATGCCGTTCAGCGTGTAGCCCTCGACCCGTCGGCCGCCCGGCACGTCGATCGACTCCTGACGCGCGATCAACTCGACCCGCACGTCGGCGGGGCGGTCGGGGTCTGC
>DASUVU010000117.1:0-2500 GCA_036378815.1 Agromyces sp.
CGTCCGCCGTGGGGGCCGTGGCCGTGGGGCGAAGGGCCACGACGAATCGACCGGCTCGGTACCATCGGTCGGTCCTGAGACGGTACCGACGGAACCCGCTTCCAGGACGAACACCGAACCGCCGACCGCGACGGATGCCGCCACCGCGACGCCGGGCGACGAGACGGCCGCCGCGACCGATGCCCGCTCCGAGGCGCCCGAGCCCGAGCAGGGCCGCGATGAGGCCCGGGCCGAGGCATCCGTGGTCGAAGCGGCGGAGCCGGTGTCTCCGATCCCCGCATCGCTCACGACCACGTCGCTCATCTTCCACGCACCGCCCGTGCTGCTGCAGCCCGAGGCCCCCGAGCGCGGCGAACGCGGCGGCACGCCGTCGGAGGAATCCTCGAGCGTGCGCCGGCGCACGCGTCGTCGCAGCGGCGAGGAGGGCGGCGCGACAGCCGACGACGAGCCGGCGAACACCGTCGTCAAGGTGCGCAAGCCGCGCGAACCCGAGCTCATCACCGAGCCGCAGAGGGTCAAGGGCTCCACACGACTCGAGGCAAAGAAGCAGCGCCGCCGCGACGGCCGCGACGCCGGGCGTCGCCGGGCTGTCATCACCGAGGCGGAGTTCCTCGCCCGGCGCGAGTCCGTCGATCGATCCATGGTCGTTCGCGAGAAGGGCGGCCGAATCCAGATCGGCGTGCTCGAAGACGGCGTACTCGTCGAGCACTACGTCGCCCGCAACCAGGACGCGTCGCTCATCGGCAACGTCTACCTCGGTCGCGTGCAGAACGTGCTGCCGAGCATGGAGGCTGCATTCGTCGACATCGGCCGTGGCCGCAACGCCGTGCTCTACTCGGGCGAGGTCGATTGGGACGCGGCCGCCGAGAACGGCGAGAAGAACCAGCCGCGACGCATCGAGTTGGCACTCAAGCCCGGCGACCGGGTGCTCGTCCAGGTCACGAAGGACCCGATCGGACACAAGGGCGCCAGGCTCACGAGCCAGGTCTCCCTTCCCGGTCGCTACCTCGTCTACGTGCCGAACGGCTCGATGAACGGCATCAGCCGCAAGCTCCCCGACACCGAGCGTGCCCGACTGAAGAAGATCCTCAAGGAGGTGCTGCCCGACAACGTCGGCGTGATCGTGCGCACCGCCGCCGAGGGCGCCACCGAAGAGCAGCTCACCCTCGACGTCAACCGCCTGATCGCGCAGTGGACCGACATCTCGACGCAGCTCGAGAAGGTGCAGGCCCCGGCGCTCCTGCACTCGGAGCCCGACCTGCTCATCAAGATCGTGCGCGACGTGTTCAACGAGGACTTCCAGAAGATGGTCATCGAGGGCTCCGGCGCTCACGAGACCATCACCCGGTACCTTCGCGCGGTCGCGCCCGACCTGCTCGAGCGAGTGGAGGCGTACGAGGGCGAGCGCGACTCGTTCGACGAGTTCCGGATCAGTGAGCAGATCGAGAAGGCGCTCGACCGCAAGGTCTGGCTGCCCTCGGGCGGCTCACTCGTCATCGATCGCACCGAGGCCATGACGGTCGTCGACGTGAACACCGGCAAGTTCGTCGGTTCGGGCGGCAATCTGGAAGAGACGGTCACGAAGAACAACCTCGAGGCTGCCGAAGAGATCGTGCGGCAGCTCCGGCTCCGCGACATCGGCGGCATCATCGTCGTCGACTTCATCGACATGGTGCTCGAGTCCAACCGCGACCTCGTGCTGCGTCGTCTCGTCGAGTGCCTCTCGCGCGACCGCACGAAGCACCAGGTCGCCGAGGTCACGTCGCTCGGCCTCGTGCAGATGACGCGCAAGAAGCTCGGCCTGGGCCTTCTCGAGTCGTTCAGCGAGCCGTGCGAGGTCTGCGCCGGCCGCGGCATCATCGTGCATCACGAGCCGATCATGAAGCACCGCGCCCCGCAGCAGGTCGAGCGCCGACGCGGCCGCGGCGGCGGCAACCAGCAGCAGGCGCCCGCAGAGAGCAAGCCGCATGCGGGCACGCACGCCATCACCGAGGACGTGAAGCACGCGCTGGCGCAGATCGCGGCGTCGACAATTCCGCACACCGACCAGAAGCCGACCGAGGCTCCGGCGGCGACGTCGGTCGACGCCCAGAGCCCCGCCGCAGAATCGTCGACGTCGGCCGAACCGCAGGCTCCTGCTCCGACTGAGCCGTCGACCTCGGGTCGGCGGCGCGGCCGTCACCGTCGCGTGACGCAGGAGCAGGGCCCGGCCGGGTCGACGGATGCCGCACCCGAACCAGCGACCGCTGCGCCGCCGGCAGCCGACGAGACCGACAGGCCGAGTGCGCCCGCTGTGCCGCTCGTCGATCTCCCGCCGATCGCTCCCGTGGAGCGCAAGCGCGCCGTGCGCGTCGAGCACGCCGAGGAGATCCTCGACTCGATGCTCGATTCGCTGCCCGCGCCGAAGAAGCCGGGCGAGGGCCGCTCTCGGAGCCGTCGGGTTTCGACGGCCGCGCTCAGCACCGCGGGCGGTCCGCCCGTGATCACGCGCGCCGACGGC
>DASUVU010000118.1:0-7275 GCA_036378815.1 Agromyces sp.
CTCGCTAGAATCGACCAGACGCCCGCACGGACGCAGGCCAGAAGGACCGAGGAGAGAGACCACACGTGACCCACCAGACGCAGGACCCGGCGGACGGCATCGCTTCGCTGGAGCCCGAGGTCGGTCCCACCGGTCGTCCCCTGCGCGACTTCCCCGAGCCCAAGCCGCTGCGCTCCCACGGGCCCGCCCGCATCATCGCGCTCTGCAACCAGAAGGGCGGCGTCGGCAAGACGACGACGACGATCAACCTGGGTGCGACCCTCGCCGACTACGGCCGCCGCGTGCTCGCCGTCGACTTCGACCCGCAGGGCGCCCTGTCCGCGGGTCTCGGAGTGCCGACCCACGACGTGCCGACGATCTACGACCTGCTGCTCTCGCGAAGCGTCCAGCCGGCCGACGCCATCCAGCACACCATGCTCGAGAACCTCGACGTGATCCCCGCCAACATCGACCTGTCGGCCGCCGAGGTGCACCTCGTCACCGAGGTCGCCCGCGAGCAGATCCTCGCGAGCGTGCTGCGGCGGGTCGCACCCGACTACGACGTCATCCTCATCGACTGCCAGCCGTCGCTCGGCCTGCTCACCGTGAACGCCCTCACCGCGAGCCACGGCGTCGTGATCCCGCTCGAGTGCGAGTACTTCGCCCTGCGCGGCGTCGCCCTCCTCATCGAGACGATCGACAAGGTGCGCGATCGACTGAACCCGGCCATCGAGCTCGACGGCATCCTCGCCACCATGTACGACGCGCGCACCCTGCACTCGCGCGAGGTGCTCGAGCGGGTCGTCGACGCGTTCGGCGACAAGGTGCTCGAGACCGTGATCACGCGCACGGTGAAGTTCCCCGACGCGACCGTCGCAGCGACGCCCATCACCGAGTTCGCGCCCGAGCACCAGGCGGCCAGGGCGTACCGGCAGCTCGCGAGGGAGCTGGTCTTCCGTGGCGCGGTCGCCTGAGGCGGTACCGGTTTCGTCCGAGGCATCCGGCATCGAGGCATCCATCGGGGCTGCCGACGCGCGCGCGACCGACGCCGGAGCAGCCGAGGCCGGAGCAGCCGAGGTCGAGGCCTCCGACCCCGGTTTCCGAGTGGCCCTGACGAACTTCGAGGGGCCGTTCGACCTGCTGCTCTCGCTCATCTCGAAGCGCGAGCTCGACATCACCGAGGTCTCGCTCTCGGCCGTGACCGACGAGTTCCTCTCCTACCTGCGCGGGCTCGACTCGACGGAGGAGCTGGATCGGGCGACCGAGTTCCTCGTCGTCGCGGCGACGCTGCTCGACCTCAAGGTCGCCGGCCTCCTGCCGCAGGGCGAGCTCGTCGATGCCGAGGACGTCGCACTGCTCGAGGCTCGCGACCTGCTGTTCGCCCGACTGCTGCAGTACCGGGCATTCAAGGAGGCGTCGCGGTGGTTCTCCTCGCGCCTCGAGGCGGAGGGCCTGCGGCATCCGCGCACCGTCCGACTCGAGGAACGCTTCCGACAGCGGGCTCCCGAACTGCGCTGGACCCTCAGCGCCGACGACTTCGGGGCGCTGGCAGCGCTCGCACTGGCGCCGCGCGAGATCCCGGTCGTCGGGCTCGACCACCTGCATGCACCGCTCGTGTCGATCCGTGAGCAGGCGGCCCATCTCGTGGCTGTGTTGCGGCGAAGCGAGTCGATGACGTTCCGCGAGCTCGTGTCGGGCATCGATCGGCCCGGCGTCGTCGTCGCCAGGTTCCTCGCCGTGCTCGAGCTGTACCGGCATTCGGCGATCGGGTTCGAGCAACTCGAGCCGCTCGGCGAGTTGACGCTGCGCTGGGTGGCCGAGAACTGGAACGACGACAACCTCGAGAGCCTGGGGGCCGACTATGACGAGTGAGACGGATGCCGCGGGCACGACTGTTGCGGCGGGTATCGAGACGCCCCCGGCGGCTCCGCGACCCGCAGCAGGCGAGAGCGGGCCCGAGCTGTCGATCGTGACGCCGCTCGACGTGCCCGGACAGCCGCGGCTCGACCTCGACCGGTCGATCGAGGCGATCCTCTTCGTGGCGGATGAACCGCAGAGCGTCGTGCACCTCGCCGCCGCGGTCGGGCGTCCGGTGGCGGAGGTGCGAGCGGCGATCGAGCGCCTGCGTTCGGACTACGACGGCACGGGCACGTCGGGGGAGCCGCGCACCGACGTACCATCGCACGAATCCGCGGCTCGCGGCATCCGACGCGGGTTCGAACTTCGCGAGGTCGGCGGCGGCTGGCGGTTCTACGTCCGCGCCGAGTACGACGCACTCGTGGCCGACTTCGTGCTCGCGCAGTCGACGACGCGCCTGTCTCAGCCGGCGCTCGAGACGCTCGCGGTGATCGCGTACAAGCAGCCGATCTCGCGATCGTCGATCGCCTCGATCCGGGCGGTGAACGTCGACTCGGTGGTGCGCACGCTGGTCGGGCGCGGTCTCATCACCGAGATCGACACGGATCCCGAGACCGGCGCGATCCTCTACGGCACGACCGAGCTGCTGCTCACGAACCTCGGCATCAACTCGCTCGACGAACTGCCGCACGTCTCGCCGCTGCTCGACGACGGCCAGGACGGGTTCGACGTTGACTGACGGATCCGACGGCGCCGCGCCTGTCGAGGGCGTGCGCCTGCAGAAGGCGATGGCCTCGGCCGGCGTCGCGAGCCGCCGAGTCTCGGAGCAGCTCATCGTCGAGGGGCGCGTCGAGGTCAACGGACAGGTCGTCACCGAGCTCGGCACGCGCATCGATCCCGCCACCGACCTCGTCGCGGTCGACGGCGTCGCCGTGCAGCTCGACCCCGCGAAGCGGTACTACATGCTCAACAAGCCGCGGGGCGTCGTGTCCTCGATGCGCGACGAGCAGGAGCGGCCCGATCTCACCCGCTTCACCGACGGGCTCGAGGAGCGCGTCTTCAACGTGGGCCGCCTGGACGCGGAGACGAGCGGGCTGCTCCTGCTCACGAACGACGGCGAGCTCGCGCACGTGCTCGCCCACCCGTCGTTCGGCGTCGAGAAGACGTACATCGCGAAGGTGCGCGGCCGGGTCACGGCGCAGACAATGCAGCGACTCAAGCAGGGCATCGAGCTCGATGACGGCCCGATCAACGTCGACCGAGGGCGGATCCTGCAGCAGCAGCCCGGCGACCGGCACTCGATGGTCGAAGTGACGCTCCACTCGGGGCGAAACCGGATCGTACGTCGGATGTTCGACGCGGTGGGGCATCCGGTCGTCGAACTCGTGCGGCGCAGCTTCGGCCCGCTGAACCTCGGCACCCTCAAGTCGGGCGCCATGCGTGAGTTGACTAAGGTTGAACTCGGCCAGCTCCTCACCCTCTCCCGTGCGGCGGACGCCGGCCGGAAGGGGAAGCACTGACGTGGCCGAATCACGCCTCATCGGGCCGGTGCGTGTCGTCGGAGCGGGGCTGCTCGGCACCAGCGTGGCACTCGGACTCCGATCGCGCGGCATCGACGTCATCCTGGCCGACGTGTCCCCGACCCATGTCGCCATCGCCGTCGACCTCGGTGCCGGTCGGCCCGCTCAACCGTCGGATGCCCCGCAGCTGATCGTGGTCGCGGTGCCGCCCGACGTCACCGCCACGGTCATCGCCGACGAGCTCGCGGCCTTCCCTGACGCGATCGTGACGGATGTCGCGAGCGTGAAGGCCGGCGTCCTCGCCGAGCTCGCCGGCGCAGGTGCCGACGTCTCGCGGTACATCGGCACCCACCCGCTTGCGGGCCGGGAACGCGGCGGACCGCTGGCTGCGCGAGCCGACCTGTTCGCGGGGCGCCCATGGGTCGTCGCGGCGCATGACGAGATCAGCTACCAACGCGCGAGCCCCATCGACGACCTCATCCTCGACCTGGGCGCGACCGTCGTCGAGATGACGCCTGAGGAGCATGACCGCGGCGTGGCGCTCATCTCCCACGTACCCCAGGTGGTGTCGAGCATCATGGCGCGCCGGTTCATCGAGGCGCCGAACACCGCCCTCGGCCTCGCCGGGCAGGGCGTGCGCGACGTCTCGCGCCTGGCGGCGAGCGACCCCGACCTGTGGGTGCAGATCCTCGGGGCGAACGCGGCGCCAGTGCGCGACATCCTCATCGCCTACCGCGACGACCTCGACCGCTTCATCGAGGCACTGGCCGACCCCGCAGCCCCCGGCGCACGTCGTCGCGTCGCCGAGGAGTTGGCCGGCGGCAACACCGGCGTCGAGCGACTGCCCGGCAAGCACGGGACCGACAAGCGGTTCACCACGGTCGTGGTCATGGTCGACGACCGTCCAGGAGAGCTGGGCCGGCTCCTGACCGAGATCGGGGAGATCGGCGTGAACCTCGAGGACGTGCGGCTCGAGCACTCGCCCGGCCGCCAGGTCGGCCTCGCCGAGATCGCCGTGCTCCCCGAGGCGGCCGACCGTCTCACCGACGAGCTGGCCCAACGCGGCTGGCGGATTGCGGGCTGAACCAGTGACGAGTCCCGTCATCCCGATCGTCGTGGCGGTCGACGGCCCGGCCGGCAGCGGCAAGTCCAGCGTCTCCAAGGAGGTCGCCCACCGGCTCGGCTTCGGATTCCTCGACACCGGCGCCGCGTATCGTGCCCTCGCCTGGCACGCCGAGGCATCCGGAATCGACCTCGACGACGCGGCATCCGTCGTCTCGGTGCTCGACGACTTCGACGTGCGGATCGGCACGGACCCGACCGGCTACGCCGTGCACGTGGGCGACGTCGACGTGACCGTGGCGATCCGGGACCCGGCGATCTCGGCGATCGTCAGCAGGATCGCCCGGGTGCCCGAGGCGCGTCGGCGTCTCATCGAGGTCTTCCGCAGCCTCATGGCCGCCGAACGGCGGCCCGGAATCGTCGTGGAGGGACGGGACATCACCACGGTCGTCGCGCCCGATGCCCCCGTGCGGATCCTGCTCACGGCGTCGGAGGAGGTTAGAATAGCGAGGCGCTCGGCAGAACTCGTGGGTGATCAGGCCCTCGCCGCCGGCGAGCAGCTCCATCGGCGTGACGAGGCCGACTCCAAGGTCGTGGACTTCATGACCGCCGCCGAGGGTGTGACCACGGTGGATTCGACGGAGCTCGACTTCGACCAGACCGTGGACGCGGTCATCGGGGTCATCCGGACTGCGCAGCCCGAGGCGGTGCGGTAGCACCGCACGGAGACCGGCGCACCAGACTTCAGAGGAGACACCATGACCGACCAGCGCGATGCGTTCGACGACGAGGCCGTCATCGACGACGACGAGATGGCCGAGCGTCTCGCCGACGTCGATGAGGATCTCGCGGAGCAGCGGGCGGCTGCGCTGCGTTCGGGCCTCTCCGACTACGAGCTCGACGAAGACGACCTCGAGGTGCTCGAGCACTCGACGGAGGGCGAGGAGGGCATCCGCTACCTTCCCGCTCTGCCCGTCATCGCGATCGTCGGGCGACCGAACGTCGGCAAGTCGGCACTCGTGAATCGGATCCTCGGTCGTCGTGAGGCCGTCGTCGAGGATACCCCGGGCGTCACCCGCGACCGCGTCGCGTACAAGGGCGACTACCTCGACCGTCGCTTCACCCTCGTCGACACCGGCGGGTGGGAACCCGACGCCCGTGGCATCGACGCGTCGGTGGCCGCCCAGGCCGAGGTCGCGATCGACCTGTCCGACGTCGTGCTCTTCGTCGTCGACGCCATCGTGGGCGCCACGGCCACCGACGAGCACGTGGTGCGCCTGCTCCGCAAGACGAAGAAGCCCGTGTTCCTCGTGGCGAACAAGGTGGACGACGCTCGGCAGGAGCCCGAGGCCGCCGCGCTGTGGAACCTCGGCCTCGGGGAGCCCTACCCGGTCTCTGCGCTGCACGGGCGGGGCGTCGCCGACCTCCTCGAGGAGGTGTTCAAGGTGCTGCCGCAGGTGTCGGCGGTCGCGAAGGACGAGTTCGGCGGTCCCCGCCGCGTGGCGATCCTCGGGCGCCCGAACGTCGGCAAGTCGAGCCTGCTGAACAAGTCGGCCGGCGAAGAGCGCGTGGTGGTGAACGAACTCGCCGGCACGACACGCGACCCGGTCGACGAGCAGGTCGAGTTGGGTGGCAGGATCTGGCGGTTCGTCGACACTGCGGGCATCCGTCGTCGGGTGCACCTGCAGCAGGGCGCCGACTTCTACGCGTCTCTCCGCACCCAGGCAGCGCTCGAGAAGGCCGAGGTCGCAGTGGTTCTACTGGATGTCTCGCAGCCGATCTCGGAGCAGGACGTGCGCATCATCGACCTCGTGCTCGAATCGGGTCGGGCGCTCGTGTTGGCGTACAACAAGTGGGACCTGCTCGACGACGAACGACGTCGCTACCTCGAACGCGAGATCGAGCAGGATCTGCACCATGTGGCGTGGGCGCCGCGCGTGAACATCTCGGCGAAGACCGGGCGTCACCTCGAGAAGCTCGTGCCCGCCCTCGAGCTCGCGCTCGATTCGTGGGACACCCGCATCCCGACGGGCAAGTTCAACGCCTTCCTCACCGAGCTCACGCAGGAGCACCCCCACCCGGTGCGTGGCGGCAAGCAGCCGCGCATCCTCTTCGGCACCCAGGCGGCGAGCCGACCACCGACATTCGTGCTGTTCACCACCGGGTTCCTCGACCCGGGCTATCGCCGATTCATCCAGCGCCGCCTGCGCGAGATCTATGGATTCGAGGGCTCGCCCATCGTGATCAACATGCGCGTGCGCGAGCGGCGGCAGCGCTGACCGCTGCCGAGCACTGGAGCACTGGAGCACCGGATGACGCGATTCGGGCGATTCTCCGCATTCTGGTTCCGCGCGCTGTCGCGGACCCACGCGGCGATCCTCCGCTTGACCCGGTGGCGGTTCGGTGCTCGTGCCGTCGGCATGCCGATGGTGCTGCTCCAGACGACCGGACGACGAAGCGGCCGACCGCGGAGAGTGGTGCTGTCGGCGCCGGTGGTCGATGGCGACCGCTTCGTGCTCGTGGCGTCACGCGGTGGCGACGATCGGGATCCCGCCTGGTACGGCAACCTCGTCGCGGAGCCGTCGGTCGAGCTCACGGTGCACGGCGTGACGCGGCCGATGACCGCGAGGACGGCCGACGAGGACGAGCGCGCCGAATTGTGGCCGCGCGTGGTCAGCGCGTATCCCGGATATGCGGGATACCAGCGCCGCACGGCCCGTGAGATTCCGCTCGTGATCTGCGAACCGAAGGAATGATGGAGCGGTGTCGGAGGCGTTCGAGGTGACCGTGCGGGTGAAGCCCGGCAGCCGGAAGGGGCCGCTCGTCGTGGAGACGCCCGACGACCCGGCTGCGTCCT
>DASUVU010000119.1:0-18033 GCA_036378815.1 Agromyces sp.
AGCGCGAAGTGGCCGAAGAGCTGCCCGAACACCTGCGGAGACTGCCCGTTGCCGATGAAGAACGCGAGCATCGAGACGACGAGCGCCGTGACCGCGACCACCGCGGCCGAAGCCAGGACCGCCAGCGCACGCCGCCCGGTCGTGGGTGCCGGCGTGAACCGGGCAGGCGCGGGCGAGGGCGTGGCGGCGGGGGGCGTCATGACGACGAGCCTATCGGCCGCCCGTGCCCCCTCAGCGTGCGTCGTCGAGCCGCGTTCGGGCGAGCCGTTCGGCCGCTGCGAGCGTCGTCGTTCCGTGCTCGGCGGCCGAGCGGAGAACGGATGCCACGGTGTCGCCGATTCCCGCGATCCGCGCGTCGAGCGCGGCCTGGTCGGCGCCCGGTGCGCTGGCCACGTCGAGGTAGATCACGCCGCCCGCGTTCACCACGAAGTCGGGCGCCCAGACGATGCGGCGCTCGGTCAGGCGTGCCGCGACGTCGCGGGATGCGAGCTGGTTGTTCGCGGCGCCGACGACGGCGCGCACGCGCAACGCATCGACGACCTCCTTGGTGAGGACGCCGCCCAGCCCGCAGGGGACGAACACGTCGGCCTCGACGAGGTGCGCCTCGTGGGGCTCCACCCAGGTCGCGCCGAGCTCGTCGGCGAGCGCGCGCTTCTCGTCCGCGACATCCGTCACCGTCAACCTCGCTCCGGCGGCCGCGAGGCTCCGCGCCAGCCGGCCGCCCACCTGGCCGAGCCCCGCGATGACGAGGTGCCGGTTCGAGACGTCGGAGCTGCCGAACACGTGATCGAGCGTCGCGAGGACCGACGCGTGGACGCCGGCCGCGGTGGCATCCGCCGGTTCGCCGACGCCGCCCTGCTCGGGCGGGAGCCCGCAGACGTGCGCGGTGCGCTCGGCCACGACGGCCATGAGCTCGGCGCTCGTGCCGACGTCCTCGGCGGTCATGTAGGCGCCGCCGAGCGATTCGACGGCATCACCGAGGTCGAGCATCGCGTCGCGCGTGGTCTGCTCGTCGAGCGTGACGCCGGAGGGGATGCAGATGACCGACTTGCCGCCGCCGCGCGCGAGCCCGGCCGCCGCGTTCTTCATCGTCATGGCCTGCGAGAGGCGCAGGGCGTCGGCGAGCGCGTCGGTCCAGTGGCCGTAGCGCCAGAGCCGGGCTCCGCCGAGGGCCTGGCCGAGCCGCGTCGAGTGCACCGCGACGATGATGGTGAGCCCGGATCGGGGTCCGCGGGTGATCAGGACCCGCTCGTGCTCGGGAGCCTCGGTGGGAAGTGCTGCGTTGACCTCGGCAGCGGGCGAAGCCGGGGCGTGGGTGATCGTCATCGATCGTTCTCCTTGTTCAGCGTCTTGTGGGCGCGCGGGTACAGGCGCTTCGTGGGCGCCCTCCTCTCCAGCCTACCGCCGGGCGCCGCAACCCGAGTTGCCCGGGTTTCGTCGAAAACGGGCAACTCGATGGGCCGGTCACCCCGAGTTGCCCGAATTCGGCCAGAATCGGGCAACTCGATGGGCCGGTCACCCCGAGTCGCCCGAACTCGGTCAGAATCGGGCAACTCGATCACACGAGGGCCGCATCGGCGCGCGCCAGCGCCCTCAGTGGAAGAAGTGCCGCTCCCCCGTGAAGTACATCGTGATGCCGGCATCGCGGGCGGCCGCGACCACCTCCTCGTCGCGCACCGATCCGCCAGGCTGCACGACCGCGCGCACACCACCGTCGATGAGGATCTGCAGGCCGTCGGCGAACGGGAAGAAGGCATCGGATGCCGCGACCGACCCCGCGGCGCGCTCCCCCGCTCGCTCGACCGCGAGCCGGCAGGAGTCGACGCGGTTGACCTGCCCCATGCCGACACCCACCGAGGCACCGCCCGACGCGAGGAGGATGGCGTTCGACTTCACCGCGCGCACTGCACGCCAGGCGAACTCGAGGTCGGCGAGCGTCGCCGCGTCGGCGGGCTCCCCGGTCGCGAGGGTCCACTCCGCCGCGGGCGTGAAGCGCCGGTCGGCCTGCTGCAGCAACATCCCACCCGAGATCTGTCGGAGTTCGACGGCGGTGGGCGTGAATCCCTCGGGGAGGGCGAGCAACCGGATGTTCTTCTTCTTCGCGAGCAGCTCGGCCGCCCCGGCGTCGAACGAGGGGGCGATGAGCACCTCGGTGAAGATCTCCGACACGGTCTGCGCCATCTCGAGCGAGACGGGCCGGTTCGCCGCGATGACGCCGCCGAACGCCGAGACGGGATCGCACTCGTGCGCGCGCCGGTGCGCGTCGGCGATCGGGTCGACGCTCCCCGACCCCGACGAGGGGGGCCCTGGCGCCGCGATCGCGATGCCGCACGGATTGGCGTGCTTGATGATCGCCACGGCCGGCTCGTCGAAGTCGAACGCGGCCCGCACCGCGGCATCCGCGTCGACGTAGTTGTTGTACGACATCTCCTTGCCGTGCAGCTGCACGGCCTCGGCGATGCCCGGGCGCCCGCCGTGCGACTCGTACAGCGCGGCCCTCTGGTGCGAGTTCTCGCCGTACCGGAGATCGACGCGCTTCGTCCACGACCCGCCGACCCAGGCGGGGAACGGCGACTCGTCGACCGGCTGGTCCTGCGCCACGACGCTTCCGAGCCATGAGGCGACCGCGATGTCGTACGTCGCCGTGTGCCGGAACGCCTCTCGCGCGAGCGCCTTGCGCTGTGCGAGCGTGGTTCCCCCGGCCGCGATCGCACCGATGATCTCGTCGTACTGGTCGGGTGAGACGACGACCGCGACGTTGGCGTGGTTCTTCGCTGCGGCGCGCACCATGGCCGGGCCGCCGATATCGATCTGCTCGACCGTGTCGACCTCGGATGCCCCGGCGGCGACGGTCTCGGCGAACGGGTACAGGTTGACGACGACGAGCTCGAAGGCGGCGATGCCGAGGCGCTCGAGCTCCCGCTCGTGGTGCTCGAGGCGCAGGTCGGCGAGCAGCCCGGCGTGGATCGACGGATGCAGCGTCTTCACGCGCCCGTCGAGCATCTCGCCGGCACCGGTGACCGCCGCGGCATCCGTCACCTCGTAGCCGGCCTCGCGGATGACCTGCGCCGTCGAACCGGTCGACACGATCTCGGCGCCGAGGCCGGCGATCGCCGCCACGAGCTCGGTGACCCGGGTCTTGTCGCTGACGGAGATGAGCGCGCGTCGCACGGGCACGAGGTCGCGTTCGCGGTAGAGGCTCGGGTCGTGGGTCGGTCCGCTCATGAACGGCTCAGCTCCTTCAGGTCGAGGTGCGAGTTGGCGATGTCGAGCACGGCCTGGATGAGCAGGCGTCGTTCGACGGGCTTGATGCGCTCGTGCAGGCTCGACTCGGTGTCGTCGGGCAGGATCGGCACGCGCTCCTGCGCGATGATGGGGCCGCCGTCGACCGAGTTGTCGACGACGATCAGGCTCGCGCCGGTCTCCGTGACGCCGGCCGCGAGTGCGTCACGCACCCCGTGCGGGCCCGGGAACTCGGGCAGGTGGGCGGGATGCGTGTTGATGAGGAACGGCGAGAACGCGTCGACGACGGCCGGCGGCACGAGTCGCATGAGGCCCGAGAGCACGACCAGGTCGGGCCCCCAGTGCCGAACCTGCTCGATGAGCGCATCGCCCCAGGAGTCGCGGTCGGGATACGCCGTATACGGCACGGTGAAGGTGGGGATGCCGAACTCCTCCCCCAGGGACAGGCCGTCGGCCTGGCGATCGGCGCCGATGGCGACGACGCGCGCCGGGAACTCGGCGTCTTCGGAGGCTTCGAGCAGGGCACGGAGGTTGGATCCCGTGCCCGAGATGAGCACGACGAGCTGCAGCACCTTACGAGCCTACCCGTGCGACCGGCTCGTGCCGTGGCGTCAGACACCCCCGTCGATCGACCGGTACGTCGGCAGCTCGTCCTCATCGGGCACGAGCACTGCGGTCGACCGGTTCAGTGACTCGCCGCGGAAGAACGGCTTGGAGTCCGCGAAGAACGACCACACCACCATGAGCACCACCCCGAGCGCGAGCGACCCCACCCCGACGACGAACACGCCACCGACACCGAGGAGCACGGTGTAGCCGTAGTCGGGGTCGAGCATGTCGATCGCCGAGTAGATGAAGGCGAACGTGAGCAGCAGCCCGCCGACGAGCGGGAAGACGAGCCGGTTCCAGAAGTTCCGCCATGACGAGAACAGCGAGTCCTTGAAGTACCACACGCATGCGAATCCCGTGATCGCGTAGTAGAACGCGATCGCGAGCCCGAGCGAGAGGATCGTGTCCTGCAGGATGTTGTCGCTGATGAGGGTCATCCCGATGTAGAAGGCGCTCGCGACGACGCCCATGAGCACGGTCGAGAACGACGGCGTGCGGTACCGCGGATGCACCGTGGCGAACCGCTTCGGCAGCGCCTTGTAGACCGCCATCGCGAGCGTGCCGCGAGCCGTGGGCAGGATGGTGGTCTGGGTCGAGGAGATCGCCGAGATCATGACGGCGACGACCAGCAGCCACGCCCACGGGCCGAACAGCACATCCTTCAGGGCGAAGAACACGTCGTCGGCGTTGCCCTCGTTCCCGAGACCCATGCCGGACTCCCCGAGCCCGGCGTACGACATCGCCGCGACGGCGACGCCGACGTACGTGACGAGCAGGATGACGGTCGTGAGCACCGCTGCCCGCCCGGGAATGCGCTTGGGATCGCGCGTCTCCTCGTTGAGGGCGAGGCAGGTGTCCCAACCCCAGTAGATGAAGAGGGCGAGCAGCACGGACTCGATGAGCGCGTCGAACGACGTGAATGCGAACGGGTTGAACCACTCGAGGCTCGGCGCGGTCGATCCCTCTGGCGCGGTTCCGCCGATCACGGCGACTGCCGCGAACACCACGAAGAGGATGAGCGCGAGATACTGCACGGCGAGCAGCACGTTCTGCATGCGCTCGCCGATCTCGAGCCCGCGCCAGCTGATGAACGTCATCAGGGCGATGAACACGACACCGGTCGCCGTGACGACGAAGGCGTTCTCGGCGAGGTCGGGCGCAACGAGCAGCCAGAAGTAGATGCCCCCGATCTGGGCGAGGTTCGCGAGCACGACGGTGCCCGCCACGGCGACACCCCAGCCGCCCATCCAGCCGACCCAGGGGCCGAAGGCCTTGGTGGCCCAGGTGAAGGTCGTGCCGCAGTCGGGGACGTCGCGGTTGAGCTCGCGGTAGGCGAACGCGATGAGCAGCATGGGCACGAACGCGATGATGAAGGCGACGGGTGCCTGGGCGCCGACGGCGAGGACGACGAACCCGAGCGTCGCCGCGAGCGAGTACACCGGAGCCGTGGAAGCGAGCCCGATGACGGTGGATCCCCAGAGCCCGAGCGTGCCTGCGGCGAGGCCCTTGCCTTCACGGGAAGGCGGTGCGGGTGCGGTTGGTGCCGACATGGATCCTCCTCGATCACGCCGTCACGCGCAGGCTAGCACCGCCGCGAACGGTCCGACACGGCGTCCGGTTCAGCGACGAAGGGCCAGCGGCGCGATGACGGCGGTGTCGGCGTCGGGGTCGCTCGGTGCAACGACCCGTCGCAGGCGGGCGGCATACCCGCCCACCAGGGACCCGATTCCGACGGTCGCGGCCGCCACCGCGGCAACCGCCGACGGCTGCGGACCCACCTCGGCGAGTCGGCCAGGTCCGACGGCGCCGCCCGACCACCAGGCGAGCAGGCCGAGCACGAGCGCAGCGGATGCCGCGGCACCGACTGCGACCGCGAGCGGCACCCACCACCCGGTCGGCCGGATGGCCCGCACGCGAGCGGAGCCAGGGTCATGCGCGACCGCCCACGCCCCGACGAACCCGAGCAGCACGGGCGCGATGAGCCAGAGTGCGCCGAGGGCCGGCGCATCGGTGGGGAGCGCGCCGAGGATCGGGATGCCCGGCACGGGTCCGAGCAGCGTGCCGCCCGTGGAGACGAGCGAGCCCGTTCCGATCGCGAACCCCGGCCCGAGCAGCCACGACGCGGCCCACACGACGATGTTCGGCAGGAGCGCCAGCTGGGCCATGGTGAGTGCGATCCCTCCGTCGATCCCAGTGTCGAGCGCTTGGTACAGGCCGGCGATGGTGGCGTAGTCGAGGGCGACCAGTACGGTCACGAGCAGGGCGGCGATGGCCAGCACGCCGAACGCCGCTCCCGCACCCACCCGGACGGCAGCGCCCAGGCACCAGCGCAGCGACGCGGGGACGGTCATGATCCACCGGCGGACGTGGCCGGTCGCGGCATCCGTCGACGAGTCCGAACGGAGGGAACCGGCGGCGGCGCCGATGACGACGCCCAGTCCCATCGTGAACGCGGGGAGCACCGCCGCCTGCCATACCTCGGCACGCGCCGCATCGGTACCCGCGACGAGCGCCAGCGCCGCGCCGACCACCGCGTAGACCACGATCGCCGAGACGCCACCGGTGAACGAGTGTCCGCCCGCAGCGGATCGGCGTCCGATGCGCCACCCGAATGCCGCGGAGATGAGCGCGAACCCGAGCACGGCGATCGTGATGGGGAACGGGTCTCCGGCTCCGGGGAGCCCGATGCGGCCGGCGGTGACGGCATCGACCTGCACCGTCAGGTCGACGCCGTGGCCGAGGAGCCACACGTCGGCCGCGGCACGGAGCAGCGCGTCGACACCGACCGCGAGCTCGAAGTGCATCGCCCAGAGCAGCATGAGGGGCACCACGACCAGGCCGAGTCCGACCAGCGCCGCGACGGATGCCTCAAGGGCGGCCAGCAGGGCGATCGTCGTGCGTCTCATTCCTCCCGGAGCCTAACCCGGGCCGCGCCCCTCAGGTGCCGCGACGTGCGGGATCGGCGGGAGTCGCAGCGACGGACTCCCCCGCCTCGACGGCCTCCGCCCCGACCGGGCCACCGGGCGGGACATCCGCCGTGTCGACCCCATCGGCCCCCTCGGCGACCGCCGCGACCTCGGCGGCCGGTCGACGCAGGAGCTCCACGAGCGCCACCGCGATGAGCGCGATGACCACCGTCCACACCACCAGCGACGTCGTCACCGGGCGGTTGAACAGGATGACGAGCGAGGCCACTACGGCGATCACGACGTACGCGACCACGCGCCACCGATCGAGCGCGACACCGAACCGCCCCGTCGTCACGCCGTGCGCCTCGGCACTGCGGCGAACCGCCGAGAACCCGGCGTCCGCGAACCCGCGTACGGCGCGTGCCGGACGCCACGGACCCGAGAACCATGCGATCAGCGCGACGAAGAGGGCGAGCACGAAGATCGCGAGCACCGTCGAGAGCATGAGCTGCACGAGTCCGTCGTACAGCTCGACCGCGGTGTCCTGCGGCATGACCGACGGGCTCACGGCGCCGATGAAGAACGCCCGTCCGATGCCGACCCCGCTCGCGAGGAGCAGCATCGCGAGCGCCAGGCCGCCGGCGGTCCACACGAGCGCCGCCGCGCGTCGACGCGCGACCAGCACGCCGGCGACGAGGAGGGCGAGGGTGATCCACGGGAGCCAGGTGCCCGCGGCGATGGCGAGGTTGTACACCGTCTGCACGAGTGCGATGGAGTCGCTCTTGGCCACGACGATGCTCTTCTCGATCACGGGGATGGCCGACGCGAACCCGATCCCCCGATCCTCGAGCCGCTGCTTCACGGCCTCGATGATCGGGCCGAGCTGAATCGCGACGGCGCCGTTCTCGATCGAGAGCGCTGCGTCGGGGTCGCCCTGGATCGCCGCGACGAACTGCCGGTGGCTCGCTCGCAGCGCGGTCGCCCAGACATCGGCGAACGCCGGCGACGTGACGACGCGGTCGACGATGTCCGAGACGAGTGACTGCAGGCCCTGCGTTGCCGGGCCCTCGAGCAGGCCCAGCGCCTGCTCGGCGCGCGGCGGCAGGTCGAGCGCGCGGATGCCGTCGAACACGTCGGAGGTGAGCGCGGGGATGTCGACCTGCTCCTCGATCGCCGCCGTGACCTGGTCGCCGATGTAGTCCTGCACGGCGGGTTCCTCCGCCAGCGGTGCGAACGTCGCCACGAACCGGTCGGTGTCGACCAGCTCGAGCCGCGCCCATGCGCTGATCACGGCGACCGGCGCGAGGAGGAGCCCGACGACGACCAGCACGATGGCGGCGGCGGTGCGCCCCCATCGCCGTCGCGCGCGAACCGGTTCGACGGATGCCGCGATCGGCGCGCCCTCACGCAGGCGGATGTTCTCGGCTTCGAGTTCCGCGATCCTTGCTTCGAGTTCTGCACTGGTCATGGCGCCCCCCGCCCCTCTGGAGGAAAACTAGCGCGCGCAGCCCCCCGCGCGCATCATTCTCAATGGATGAAGGCCTTCATCAGGATCATGGCGATGCCGAACGCGGCCGTGCCGAGCGATCCGGCGATACGTCCCCACCACGACGCACGGCGACGTGAGAACGCGATCCAGCCCAGCACGGCGAGCACGACCACCCCCGCCCACAGTGCGGCCCAGATGGCGACCTGGTCGGGGACCGCGCGGGTGGCGCCGAGCAGCAGGATGAAGGACGGGATCAGCGCCGACGCCAACAGGCCGAGCGAGCGCCGCAGGGACGCCCGGAACGCCTCGCCGAGGCCGAGCTCGAGCTCGTCGTCGAGCCCACCGTGACGGGCCACCGTGCCCGCGTAGACGTGTGCCGCCCAGAACACGATGACGGTGCCGACCACCTTCCAGAACACGGCGAACGCGTTCGAATCGGGACCGCCGGCCACCACGATCATTCCCGACACGAGGATGACGCCGTACACCGACTCCTCGGTGACGAACGTCGTGCGCACCAGCTCTCTCGCGAACGTCGGCTTGGAGCGCTCGCCCCGGTGGGGGTCAGCGGGGGCCGCATCGGGGTCGACCGCGCCCGAGGCATCCGGTGTCGACTCGGCCATGGATTCACCATCTCACGGAAGGAGCCCCGCAGGCATCACCTGCGGGGCTCCGAATCGCGGACGGCGAGACGACGACTACAGCGCCTCGTAGACCTCGCGAAGCAGTTTCGCGGTCTCGGACGGCGTCTTGCCGACCTTCACGCCGGCCGCCTCGAGGGCCTCCTTCTTCGCCTGCGCCGTGCCGGCCGAACCCGACACGATCGCACCGGCGTGGCCCATCGTCTTGCCCTCGGGTGCGGTGAAGCCGGCGACGTAGCCGACGACCGGCTTCGTCACGTTGGCCTTGATGAAGTCGGCGGCACGCTCCTCGGCGTCGCCGCCGATCTCGCCGATCATCACGATCGCCTTCGTCTCGGGATCGGCCTCGAACGCCTCGAGCGCGTCGATGTGCGTCGTGCCGATGATCGGGTCGCCGCCGATGCCGATGGCGGTCGAGAAGCCCAGGTCGCGCAGCTCGTACATCATCTGGTACGTCAGCGTGCCCGACTTCGAGACGAGGCCGATCGGGCCCTTGCCGGTGATGTTCGCCGGGGTGATGCCGACGAGCGACTCACCGGGGCTGATGATGCCCGGGCAGTTCGGACCGATGATCCGCGTCTTCTCACCCTGTTCCTTCGCGTAGGCCCAGAACTCGGCCGAGTCCTGCACCGGCACGCCCTCGGTGATGATGACGAGGAGCGGGATCTCGGCGTCGATCGCCTCGATCACGGCGTCCTTGGTGTACGCGGGCGGCACGAATGCGATCGAGACATCCGCCCCCGTCTGCTCGATCGCCTCGGCGACGGTGCCGAACACCGGCAGCTCGACGGGATCGCCGTCCTTGTCGTGGTGCAGCACGGTGGTGCCGGCCTTGCGGGCGTTGACCCCACCGACCACCTGTGTGCCGGCCGCGAGCATGCGCGCGGTGTGCTTGGTGCCCTCGCCGCCGGTGATGCCCTGGACGATGACCTTGTTGTCCTTGTTCAGAAAGATGGTCACGGTTTCGAATCCTTCTCTACGCGGCGTTCGCCAGCTCGGCGGCCTTGTCGGCGCCCTGGTCCATGTTGTCGGCGAGGGTCACGAGCGGGTGCGCCGCCTCCTCGAGGATGCGGCGACCCTCTTCGACCTTGTTGCCGTCGAGCCGGACGACGAGCGGCTTGTTGGCTTCCTTGCCGAGCTCGGCGAGCGCGCCGACGATGCCCTTCGCGACCTCGTCGCAAGCGGTGATGCCGCCGAAGACGTTGACGAAGACCGACTCGACCTGCGGGTCACCCAGGATGATCGAGAGGCCGTTGGCCATGACCTCGGCCGAGGCGCCGCCGCCGATGTCGAGGAAGTTCGCGGGCTTGACACCGCCGTGGTTCTCACCGGCGTACGCCACGACGTCGAGGGTCGACATGACCAGGCCCGCGCCGTTGCCGATGATGCCGACCTCGCCGTCGAGCTTCACGTAGTTGAGGTCGAGCTCCTTGGCCTTCGCCTCGAGCGGGTCGGCGGCTGCCTTGTCCTCCAGCAATGCGTGGCCGGCGTGCCGGAACTCGGCGTTCTCGTCGAGCGTGACCTTGCCGTCGAGCGCGATGACGTCACCCTCCTCATCGAGGATGAGCGGATTCACCTCGACGAGCGTCGCGTCTTCGGACTTGTAGACGTCGTAGAGCTTCACGAACACCTCGGCGACCTTGTCGACGAGCTCGGCGGGGAAGTTCGCGGCCGTCGCGATCTCGCGCGCCTTCGTGGGCGTGATGCCGGTGCCGGGGTCGACCTCGACGCGCGCGAGCGCCTCGGGCTTCTCGACCGCGAGCTGCTCGATCTCCATGCCGCCCTCGACACTCGTGAGCGAGAGGTACGAGCGGTTCGCGCGGTCGAGCAGCACCGAGAAGTAGAACTCCTGGGCGATGCGTGCGCCACCGGCGACCATGACCCGCTTGACGACGTGGCCCTTGATGTCGAGGCCCAGGATGTCGCGAGCCGCGGCCTCGGCCTCGTCGGGGGTCTTCGCGACCTTGACGCCGCCGGCCTTGCCGCGGCCGCCCGTCTTCACCTGCGCCTTGACCACGACGACGCCGCCGAGCTTCTCGGCCGCGGCGCGGACCTCTTCGGGGGTGTCCGCCACGATGCCCGGGAGCACCGGGACCCCGTAGCGCTCGAACAGGTCTCTGGCCTGGTACTCGTAAAGATCCACGCTCTACTTCCAATCGATCCGCACGCGCGATCACGCACAGGGGCTGGTGGGTGAGGCCCGGCCTGTCCTTGCGAACGCAGACTCTCTCGATGTCGAGACACGCGGGCCGACGACCATGGTACTCCCCCTCTTCAACGCCTCCGAACCGGCGGCGCCACCGACGAAGGCCAGCCTCACCATGCTGGTGAGGCCTCGCAACGGGTGCGACACTGGCGAGATGACCGCGACCGGGGAACCGATCCATCGCGCAGATCCGCACGATGTCAGGGTTCATTCCAAGCTGAATTGGCTTCGCGCCGGCGTGCTCGGCGCGAACGACGGCATCGTCTCGGTGGCCGCGCTCGTCGTGGGCGTTGCCGCCGCGACGACCGACATCGGGGCGATCCTGATCGCGGGCGTGGCCGCCGTCCTGGCGGGTGCGACCTCGATGGGACTCGGCGAGTACGTCTCGGTCTCGACGCAGCGCGACACCGAGCGCGCGCTCATCGCGAAGGAGCGATGGGAGCTCGAGACGATGCCGCAGCAGGAGCTCGAGGAGCTCGAGCGGCTGTATCGCGCCAAGGGCCTTTCGCCCGCGACCGCTGAGGTCGTGGCCCGGGAGCTCACGGAACACGACGCGCTCGCCGCCCATCTCGAGACGGAGCTGCACATCGACCAGGAGGACGTGGTGAGCCCGTGGCACGCGGCCGGGGCATCCGCCCTCGCCTTCCTCGTCGGAGCCGTGCTGCCGATGCTCGCGATCCTGCTGCCCCCTCCCGAGTGGCGGATCCCGACGACGTTCGTCGCGGTGATCGTCGCGCTGGCCATCACGGGATGGCTGAGCGCGTGGATCGGCGGAGCCCCGAGAACCCGCGCAGTCCTCCGCGTCACAATCGGCGGCGCGCTCGCGCTCGCAGCGACGTGGGCCATCGGCGCCCTGCTCGGCGTGGCCGTGTGATCCATGGCCGAGGCGCGGATCGGCATCTCGGGCTGGCTGTACCGGCCCTGGCGCGGCGTCTTCTATCCGAAGGGACTGCGCCAGGCCGACGAACTCGCATACGCGGCCGAACGACTCACCTCCATCGAGGTGAACGGGTCATTCTACTCGCTGCAGCGGCCCGCGAACTGGGCGCGGTGGCGCGATGCATCGCCCGACGGCTTCCTGTACGCGGTGAAGGGTCCGCGCTTCGTCACCCACATCAAGCGCCTCGGCGACATCGACGCGCCGCTCGCGAACTTCTTCGCCTCGGGCGTGCTCGACCTCGGCGCGAAGCTGGGGCCCATCCTGTGGCAGCTGCCGCCGACCCTGCAGTTCGACGAGGCGCTGCTCGACGCATTCCTCGGGCGGCTGCCGCGATCCCGAGCGGATGCCGCGGCGCTGGCGTCCCGGCACGACGAGCGGATGGAGGGCCGGTCGTCATTCCCGGTGGGGTTCGACGCGCCACTCCGGTACGCGGTCGAGGTGCGGCATCCGAGCTTCGAGACGGATGCCTGGCGGCGAGTGCTCGAGCGTCACCACGTGGCATCCGTCACCGCCGACACCGCCGGCAAATACCCCCGTATCGACTGGACGACCGCGGACTTCGCCTATGCCCGCCTGCACGGTGAGGAGGAGCTGTACGCGTCGGGCTACGACGACGCGTCGCTCGACAGGTGGGCCACATGGTGCCGGGCGCACCTCGACGCGGGCCGCGACGTCTACGTGTACTTCGACAACGACATCAAGGTGCGCGCGCCGTTCGACGCGATGGCGCTCATCGCGCGACTGCCGACTTCGGGCTGAGGAACTCCGTGGACCTGGCCACGCGCGGCCAGCCCGGCGTTGCGAGCAACGATCCGTCGCGCGGCACGGCAAGCACGTCGACGTCGAACCGTTCGGTGAACTCGTCGAGCGCGGCGTGACCCCCCGACACGATCGCGGTGGCGAGCACGTCGGCGGTGAGGATGTCGCCGGCGGCGACGCTCACCTGCACGAACGGGGTGGGGCCCGCGCCCGGTACGGTCCAGATGTGGTCGCCGCGTTCGGCGCTGCCCGAGGTCGCGATCGCGAGCCGACGCCGGCCGAGCTCGAAGAGCGCGAGCAATTGTGCGCGGTCGGCCGGATCGGCGATGCCGATCAGCCATTCGGGGTCTCCGAGGGTTCCGGGCGCCACCAGCACGTCGCCGCCCGCATCGATACCCCACCGGGCGAACCCGGCTCGCTGCAACGTGGCACCTGCCTCGGCGATCGCGAGCGCCTTCACCACGCCGTTCAGGTCGATCACGCCGTCGCCCCGGTGCGGCGTGAACGCACCTCCCGTTCGCGTGCGCCACTCGAGCGCCACGGCGTAGGCCCGGCGGACGTCCTCACTCGCGTCGGGCAGTGCGAGCTCGCCACGGTTGATCCGGCTGAGCTCGGAGGCGGGGTCGAAGAGGCTGCAGCGCGCCGCCCACCTGGCGAATGTCGCGACGACGTCGGCCGTGGCGGCGTCCTCGGCTGCGAAGCCGTCGACCGGTGCCCGACTGCGGGCGATCCGCAGGCTCACCACCGTTCCCATCGCGGCGAACGCGGAATGCGGCAGCGCGACATCCGACATCAGAAGCCCGCCTGATCGAGCGCAGCCTGCAACGACTGGAGGTATGCCGCGCTCGTGTACGTCGCGCCGCTCACCATCGACACCGACGCCGACTGCGCCTGCAGCACCTCGTCCTTGAGGATCGGCGCCGCGCGATTGCTGATCGACACGGATCGCCCGTCGTGGTCGGTGAGGTGCAGCGCCGTCACATCGGTGAGCGCGCCGCCCGAGATCGTGACCTGCACCTGCACGTTGCCGAACCGGGTCGACACGGTCGTTCCCGTGAACGTGCCGTCGACCGCTGACGACGCGGATGCCTGACTCGACGAGCCGGTCGACCGGCCCGCCGTCGCGCCGGCCGAACCGGATCCGCTCGACCCCGATCCGCCCGATCCCGACCCGTTCGAGCCGAATCCGCCCACGGCAGTCGGGTTGTCCTGCGCCACCGGCATCGTCATCGCATTCAGCGCCCCGAGCTCCCAGCCGGCGAGGATCGCCGCGGCGGAGGCCGCCGAGGCCAGGATCACTGCGCGTCGTTTCACCAGTCGAACCTCTCGTGATGGATCTGCTCGGGCGCGAGACCGGCCGTCCGCGCCTCGGCGATGACGGCCTCCGACCACGCGCGCGGTCCGCAGACGTACAGGTCGCTGTCGGCGAGTTGCGGTACGAAGGCCGGGAGTGTGAGACCCTCACCCTCTGCGGCATCCGTCAGCCAGCCTCGACCCCGGGAGCCGGGAACCGTGATGAGCGTCGCCCCTCGCGACCGGCAGAGCGCCCGGATCTCGTCGAGGAGCCACCCCGACGTCGCGCCCTGGGTGCGCAGCACGACGGTCGCCTCGCCCGGGCGGAACGCAGCGGTCTCGAGCAGCGACCGGATCGGCGTCACCCCGATTCCTGCCGCAACGAGCGCGAGACGCGACCGGCTGCGAGACGCCTCACTGAAGATGCCGTAGGGTCCCTCGATCGCAACGCGCGTGCCCGGGCGGATGCCCGCGAGGCTCGCCGACCCCTCGCCCAGTGCGCGCACCGTGATGCGGAGCGAATCGCCGCGCGGCGCAGCTGACAGCGAATACGGATGCGCCTGCCACCACTGGCCGGGCGTCAGGAAACGCCAGACGAAGAACTGTCCGCCCGTCGCGCGCAGTCGTTCGAGGTGCGCCCCGCGCATGGTGATGGAGAACACGCCGTCGTCGAGCGGGGCGACGGATTCGACGACCAACCGGTGACGCAGCGTCAGGATCATCGGCGCGAGCACGCGGAAGAGGACGACGGCACCGAGCGTGGCGTACGTGACCACCAGCCAGTACCCGCGCTGCCACGTGCCCTCGGCGAAGAGCCCCCCGACGCTGAGCTGGTGCGGCAGCGACGCGAGCACCGCGGCGTAGACGAGCAGGTGGACGAGGTGCCACGTCTCGTAGCGGAACCTGCGGCGCACCGCGACGAGCGACGTCACCACGACGACGACGAAGAGCCCGAACCCGAGAATCGCGAGAGGAAGGTCGGGCAGCGACCAGATCGCGACGGCCTCGGCGATGAGCGCGACGCCGTCGACGATCGTGTACCCCGCGAGCAGCAGGACGCCGTGCACGATGAGCAGGAAGATCACGGGCTTGCCGAGGCGCCCATGGAACGCGATCGCGGCGTCGTGCCCGATCGCCCGCTCGATGAGCGGCACGCGCGCGGCGAGCAGCAGCATGATGAGCACGAGGTCGGTCGCGACGAGACCGGCGATGATGCCGAGCGAGGTCAGGGCGGCGCCGAGATCGCCGAACCTGGTGGCGCCGCCGTCGGAGAGGAACAGCGCGATGACGATGGCAACGGATGCCGCGGCTGCGGCCTGCAGCAGATCCACACGCCAGAGGCGACGAGCCGCCCTGGCGCGCTCCACCCCGGCGAGGGGGCCGGAACGCCGCTCCAGCCCGCGTGCGTCGTGGACGAGGAAGGCCATGACGCGATCGTGCGCGCCTCGCCTATCGGCGATCGATGGGATGGCTGGAATTCACCTGTGAAATAGTGCGGCCTGCAGTCTCGTCGAGCGACACGCGCCTACAACTTCTCGATCGGCGCGATCTTGATGAGGAGCTTCTTCTGCCCGGATGCCTCGAAGTTCACGTGCGCGACCCGCTTCGTGCCCTCGCCGGTGACCTGTGTGACCCGGCCCTCGCCGAAGTCGACGTGGCGGATGCGGTCGCCGGCCTCGAGCGTGAGGTCGCCGTTGTCGCGCACCGTGCCCGTGACCCGGTTGGCCCACTCGGCCTTCGGCTTCTGGGACTTCGTGACGCTGAATCGATCGAGGTCGCGGTCGCGGGTGCCCCACACCCCGCCCTGCCCGGGACCGCGGCGCGCATTGAGCGCGCGCGGTTGCGTGCCACCCCTGGAGGTCGCCATTCCCGGCGACTGGCGCCAGTCGACGAGGTGCTCGGGAATCTCCTGCAGGTACCGCGACGGCATCGCCACGGCCACCTCGCCGAACTGCGCCCGGCTCATCGCGAGCGAGAGGAACAGCCGCTTGCGAGCGCGCGTGATGCCCACGTAGAAGAGACGGCGCTCCTCGGCGGGGCCGCCCGGCTCGGTCGCCGACATCTGGTGGGGCAGCAGCCCCTCCTCGAGCCCGGTCAGGAACACGGCGTGGTACTCGAGGCCCTTCGCCGTGTGCAGGGTCATGAGCGAGACGGTTCCGGATGCGTCGTCGATCTCGTCGGCGGCCGCCACGAGCGACACCTGGGTGAGGAAGTCGACGAGCGTCGCACCCGGGTTCTCGCGATCGAAGTCGCGGGTCTGCGCGACGAGCTCCTCGACGTTCTCTGCGCGCGTCTCGTCTTGCGGGTCGCGGCTGTTGCGCAGGGCGCCGAGCAGGCCCGAGCTCTCGACGAGGAAGACCAGCACATCGGAGACCTTCGCCGCACCCTCGTTGGTGCCGGCGGCCACGGCCTCGGCGGTCGGCACGAGCATGGCGGCGGCCTCGTCGAGCACACGGGCGAGGGCGGTGATCGCGCCGGTCACCTTGGGCCCCAGGCCGAGCCCGTCTGCCGCCCGCATCGCCTCGCGGAACGACATGCCGTTCTGCTCGGCGAAGCTGGCGAGGGCCGTCTCGGTCGCCGGGCCGATGCCCCGCTTGGGCGTGTTCAGGATGCGGCGCAGGGCGAGCTCGTCGAGCGGGTTCGCGACCGCGATGAGGTACGCCATCGCGTCCTTGATCTCGGCGCGCTCGTAGAACTTGGTGCCGCCGACGACCCGGTACGGCAGGGCCGAGCGCACGAAGATCTCCTCCAGCGCACGCGTCTGCGCGTTGGTGCGGTAGAACACGGCGATGTCGCGGTACGCGACGCCCGATCGGTGCAGCGCCTCGATCTCGTCGGCGACGAACTGGGCCTCGTCGTGGGCGGTGTACCCCGTGTAGCCGGTGATCAGCTCGCCGTCGCCGACCGCGGTCCACAGCTTCTTGTCCTTGCGGTCGAAGTTGTTCGAGATGACCGCGTTCGCGGCGCTCAGGATGTTCTGCGTCGACCGGTAGTTCTGCTCGAGCAGCACGACCTTCGCGCCGGGGAAGTCGCGCTCGAACTCCACGATGTTGCGGATGTCGGCGCCGCGGAAGGCGTAGATCGACTGGTCGGAGTCGCCGACGACCGTGAGGCTGGCGCCCGGGATGCTGCCCGAGGCATCCGTCAGCGCCTGGGTGTTGAACCCGTGCTGCTCCATCTCGAGCACTCGGTCGGCGGGGACCGGCCGAGTGAGCTCGCGGATGAGCGCGTACTGGGCGTGGTTCGTGTCCTGGTACTCGTCGACGAGGAGATGCCGGAACCTCCGCTGGTAGAGCGAGGCGACCTTCGGGAACGCCCGGAACAGGTACACCGTCTCGGAGATGAGGTCGTCGAAGTCGAGAGCGCTCGCGTCGCGGAGCCGCCGCGTGTACTGCCGGAAGATCTCGAGGAACATGACCTCTTGCGGGTCGTTCGTGTTGGCGTTGCGCGCGTACGTCTCGACGTCGGCGAGCTCGTTCTTGAGCTTCGAGATCTTGGCCTGGGCACTCGCGGGCGTGAATCCGAGCGTGTCGGCGTCGAGCTCCTTGATGATGCGCTTCAGGATGGTGCGCTGGTCGGCCGAGTCGTAGATGGTGAACGTCGAGCTCAGCCCGAGCGACTGCGCCTCGCGCCGGAGGATGCGCACGCACGCCGAGTGGAACGTCGAGATCCACATGCCGCTCGCGCTGTCGCCGAGCAGCGCCTCGACGCGCTCGCGCATCTCGGCGGCCGCCTTGTTCGTGAACGTGATGGCGAGGATCTGGCTCGGCCATGCCTCGCGGCTCTCGATGAGGCTCGCGATACGGTGCGTCAGCACGCGCGTCTTGCCCGAGCCGGCCCCCGCGACGATGAGCAGCGCCTGGCCGCGGTACTCGACGGCCTCGCGCTGCTCGGGATTCAGTCCGTCGGTGAGGCGATCGGATGCCGCGTGCGGGTCGGATGCC
>DASUVU010000120.1:0-9383 GCA_036378815.1 Agromyces sp.
GCCGGCATGGACGGATGACGGAGGGGATCGCGCGAACCGATCCGGGCGAAGCCTGAACGCACGCCGTACGTTCGCTGCACGACGCGAGCACGCAGAACGCCGTCGTGTCAAGGCCTCTCGGGTCGCGTCAGTGTCGTCATAGGGTCGCATCGGCGCCGCAGGCAGCACCCCTTGGGCGGCGCATGACGAGAGGACCCGATCATGAGCACTCCATCCGACAGGCCGGACCGAGATCCGTATCCGGCGACCACTCCCGCCGCGGCAGCTGCGGGCCCGGGCATCGACCGTGACCGCGACGGCGTCGATGACCGAAGGGAGGCCGTGACCGTCGACCGTGATCGCGACGGTGTCGATGACCGTCGGCAGGCCGTGGCCGTGGACCGCGACCGCGACGGTGTGGATGACCGCAGAGAGGCCGTGGACCGTGATCGCGACGGCGTCGACGACCGCACCGAGGCGGCCGATCGCCGAACCCTGGTCGACCGCGACGAAGTCATCGCCCGGGAGCGCGAGGCATTCGGCGGGGTGAAGGTCGGCGCGGCCTTCTTCGGCTGGCTCACCGCGTTCGGGACCGCAACCCTGCTCACCGCCCTGCTCGCTGCCACCGGCGCAGCCCTGGGGCTCGGGGCGGAGGACGTCGACGCGGCCGCCGACCAGGTCGGGCTGGATGCCGGCGCGATCGGTTGGATCGGCGCCATCGCGCTGCTCGTCATCCTGTTCGTCGCCTACTACTGCGGCGGCTACGTGGCCGGGCGCATGGCCCGATTCAATGGCATCAAGCAGGGCCTCGCCGTCTGGGTGTGGGCACTCGTCATCGCGATCGTGGTCGCGCTGCTCGGCGTCCTGATCGGCAGCCAGTTCGACATCTTCGCCAACCTGAACGTCTTCCCCAGGATTCCCCTGAGCGAGGGCGACCTGACGGTGGCCGGCATCATCACGACCGTCCTCGTGATCGTCGCGAGCCTCGGCGGCGCCATCCTCGGTGGCAAGGCGGGCACGCACTACCACCGCAAGGTGGACCGCGCCGGCCTCGCCGTCGACCGATAGTCCCGACCAGCGACGGGGTGAACCGGGTGCGACGTCCAGTCGCACCCGGTTCGACCGTGTCCGTCGTGTCCGTCGTGTCCGCTGATCGGGCGAAATCACCCGCACCGACGTCGGAGGTCGCCCATAGGATTGCGCCTGTGAGCGACATCCCAGCCGACTTCGAATCCGCCCGCGCCGAGGCGGAGCAGCTCGCCGAACGCATCGAGCGCTATCGCACGACGTACTACTCCGAGGGTGTCAGCCTCGTCAGCGACGCCGAGTACGACGTGATCTTCCATCGGCTCGAAGCCCTCGAACGCGAGTTCCCCGAGCTGGCCGGTCAAGACAGCCCCACCCAGCAGGTGGGTGCGGCGCTGGTCCCGGCCGGCTTCCCACCGCACGAACACGCCGAGCGCATGCTGAGCCTCGACAACGTGTTCACGCTCGACGAGTTCGCCGACTGGGCGGCGAAGGCGCAGGCCGCCGCCGGGCGGCCGGTCCGCTGGCTGTCCGAGCTCAAGATCGACGGCCTGGCGATCAGCCTCGCCTACCGCGACGGCGTGCTCGAGACGGCGACGACGCGAGGCGACGGCCGCGTCGGCGAAGACATCACCGAGAACGTCGACTTCATCCCGGCGATCCCACGGCGGCTCACGGGCGAGGGCTATCCGTCCTTCTTCGAGGTGCGCGGCGAGGTGTTCCTGCGAACCGCCGACTTCGAAGCGCTGAACGAGCGACAGCACGCGCTCCAAGAAGAGTACGCCGACGAGCAGCGTGCGAAGGGCCGGGCGGATGACGCGATCCCGACCCGGTTCCCCGAGTTCGCCAATGCGCGCAACACCGCAGCCGGCAGCCTTCGCCAGCGGCGCGAGAACAAGTCGCCGCAGCAGCTGGAGCTCATGCGAGAGCGTCTCGGCAGGCTCGCCCTGTACCTGCACGGCATCGGCGCATGGGACAACCCTCCGGTGTCGAGCCAGTCCGAGATCTACGAGCTCCTCGCGAGCTGGGGGCTCCCCGTCTCGCCGCACTCGCGCGTGTTCGACGCGATCGACGAGGTCACCGCGTTCATCGCCGACCGGGGTGAGCACCGGCACGACGTCGAACACGAGCTCGACGGCATCGTCGTGAAGGTCGACGAGCTCGAACTCCACGACGAGCTCGGGGCGACGAGCCGAGCGCCGCGCTGGGCCATCGCATACAAGTACCCGCCCGAAGAGGTGCACACGAAGCTCCTCGACATCCGCGTGGCCATCGGCCGCACCGGTCGCGCCACGCCCTACGCCGTGATGGCGCCCGTGAAGGTGCAGGGCAGCACGGTCCGGCAGGCGACGCTCCACAACCAGCACGTCGTGAAGGCCAAGGGCGTGCTCATCGGCGACACCGTCGTCCTCCGCAAGGCGGGCGACGTGATTCCCGAGATCCTCGGAGCGGTCGAGCAACTTCGCGACGGCACCGAGCGCGAGTGGCAGATGCCGACCGAGTGCCCGGTGTGCGGCACGACGCTGCGCCCCATGAAGGAGGGCGACATCGACCTCCGCTGCCCGAACGCGCGATCCTGCCCCGCGCAGGTGCAGGGCCGCGTCGAGCACATCGGGTCGCGGGGCGCGCTCGACATCGAAGCCCTCGGCGAGGTCACCGCTGCCGCGCTGACGCGACCCGAGTCCCCCGAACGGCCGCCCCTCATCACGGAGGCGCAGCTGTTCGACCTGACCATCGACGAGCTCGTTCCCATCGTCGTCGTGGTGCGCGACGCCGAGACCGGCGAGCCGAAGGTCGACGACCAGACCGGAGAGCCGGTACGGCGCGCCCCCTTCCAGAAGATCATCCGGCAGGCGACGAGCACCCGCCCGGCCGAATACGGTCCCTCGGGGGCCGCGACGAAGCTGCTCGACGAGCTCGAACGGGCGAAGGTGAAGCCGCTGTGGCGGCTGCTCGTCGCGTTGAACATCCGGCACGTCGGGCCCGTCGCCGCCCGTGCACTCGCCGACCACTTCGGCTCGCTCGACGCGATCCGCGTCGCCTCTCGCGACGAGCTCGCCGAGGTCGACGGTGTCGGGGGCATCATCGCCGACTCGCTGCTCGAGTGGTTCGACGTCGACTGGCACCGCGAGATCGTCGACCGGTGGGCGGCATCCGGCGTGCGGTTCTCCACGCCCGGCCACGCAGGGCCCGGTGCCGCGGCAGCGGCCGGCGGCGTGCTCGCCGGACTCACCGTGGTCGCGACCGGTTCGCTCGAGGGGTTCTCCCGCGAAGGCGCGCAGGAGGCTATCATCGCGGCAGGCGGCAAGGCGGCCTCGAGCGTGTCGAAGAAGACCGACTACGTTGCGGCCGGCCCGGGGGCGGGGTCGAAGCTCCAGAAGGCCGAGGAGCTCGGGCTGCGAATCATCGATGCTGCGCAGTTCGCGAAGCTCGTCACGGAGGGGCCCGCCGCACTCGACGGTTGACGCAAGGGTGGGGGAGGACCGGTGGCAGACGACGACGAACACAGCGAGCGGCCGCCAGGGGCCAGCCGTCGCGACTTCCTGAAGCTGGGTGGCGCGGCGGCCGCCGGTGCGGTCGCCGGAGGCGCCGCCGGGGCGGCGATCGGCGGTGCCATCGGCCACGCATCGGGGTTGGCGGAGGGGCTCGACGACTTCGTCCCGCTCACCGCCCGCCAGGAGGCCGGGTTCGACCACCTCGTCGTGCTGATGGGCGAGAACCGATCGTTCGACAACCTCCTGGGATACCTCTACACCGGCGACGACCTTCCCGACGGCGAGACCTTCGAGGGGCTCGCGTTCGGCGACTACAGCAACACCTCGCCCGACGGCACGGTCGTGCCGGTCCATGTCTACGACGGCCCGACCGATGACATCATGGGCCGGCCGAACCCCGACCCCGGCGAGGAATTCCCGCACGTCAATACGCAGATCTTCGACACGGTCGATCCGGTCTCCAATGCCGAGCTGTTCGTCGAGTCGATGAGCGCGCCGTTCAATGCGCCGCCACGTAACGCCGATGCCACGATGTCGGGATTCCTCCGCGACTACTGGATCAACTTCATGCGGCTCCGCAAGGGCACCCCGCCCACGGCCGACGAGGCCCGGCAGATCATGGGCTCCTTCTCACCGCCGATGCTGCCCGTGCTCTCGACGCTCGCCAAGAACTTCGCCGTGTACGACAACTGGTTCTGCGCCGTGCCCTCGCAGACGTTCTGCAACCGCGCCTTCTTCCACGCGTCGACCTCGCACGGGTTCGTCACGAACAAGGCCGGCGGCGGATACCAGAAGTGGCTCGACGCACCCGAATCGCCGACGATCTTCAACCGCCTCGAGGAGGCCGGCCTGTCGTGGCGGATCTACTACGACGAACTGCAGCTCGTCTCGTTCACCGGCGTGCTCCACGCCCCCGTGCTCGAGCAGTACTGGCGCACCGACCACTTCGCCACGATGAGCCGGTTCTACGAAGACGTTCGAGCCGGGACCCTCCCGGCGTACGCGTTCATCGAGCCGCGCATGACGTACAACCACAACGACTTCCACCCGCCGTTCGGCCGGCTGAGGGATGAGATCGTCGACGGACGGCCCGTGATCGACAGTGCCGTCTCCGACGTACGCGCGGGCGAGGCGCTCGTTCATGAGATCTACGAGGCCATCAAGCGCAGCGACTCGCCCGACGGCTCGAATGCGCTCAACACGATGCTGCTCATCACGTTCGACGAGCACGGGGGCACCTACGACCACGTACCGCCGCCGCCGGCGACTCCGCCGCACGAGGACTCCGAGGGCGAGATGGGATTCGGCTTCGAGCGTCACGGATGCCGCGTGCCGGCCATCGCGGTCTCGGCCTACACCCGCCCGGGCACCATCATCCACGACGAGATGCATCACGCCGCCGTGATCGCGACCCTCTCGCGCCTGCACGGACTGAAGCCGCTCACCCGCCGTGACCTGGGCGCGAACAACCTCTTCAACGCCGTGAACCTCGACGAACCGCGTCAGCCCATCAGCTGGCCGTCGACGATGCCGCAGTACATCCCGCCGAATCCGCAGGCCGAGGCGCCCCACCCTGCGCACGCGCACAAGGACAAGCCGCTGAGCCCGCCTGCACGCGGGCTGCTCGGCCTGCTCCTCGCCAAGTACGGCACACCCGATGACGAGGAGCCCGAGACGTACGCCGACGCGTACGAGCTGCTCCATCGATACGGCATCGGGTTGTTCGGCCGTCCGGGGTGATCGGTGGCCGCGTCGCGGCATCCGCGCCCCCGATAGAATCGGGTGATCCCCATCCCGACACGACGGAGCAGCATGTCTGAAATCAGTGCGGAGCAGGTCGCCCACCTCGCGAACCTCGCCCGCATCGCGCTCACCGACGAAGAGATCGAGCACCTCACGGCCGAGCTCGGCCAGATCATGCAGGCCGTCGAGAAGGTGAGCGAGGTGGCGACTCCCGACGTCCCGCCGACGAGCCACCCGATCCCCATGCACAACGTGTTCCGCGACGACGTCGTGGCGCAGACGCTGACCGTCGAGCAGGCGCTCTCGGGTGCCCCCGAGACAGACAGCTCGCGGTTCGTCGTGTCGGCGATCCTGGGGGAGGAGCAGTGAGCGACCTGATCCGCCTCTCCGCGGCCGAGCTGGGCGAGCGACTCGCCTCCGGCGACGTCTCGTCCGTCGACGCGACCCAGGCGCACCTCGACCGCATCGCCGCCGTCGACGGTGCCGTGCACGCATTCCTGCACGTCGACGGCGAGCGAGCCCTCGCCACCGCCGCCGACGTCGACCGCCGCCGCGCCGCAGGCGACGAACTCGGCCCACTCGCGGGCGTGCCCATCGCCATCAAGGACGTGCTCGTCACTGAGGGCATGCCGTCGACCGCCGGCTCGCGGATCCTCGAGGGATGGGTGCCGCCGTACGACGCGACCCCCGTGCGCCGAGTGCGAGAGGCGGGCATGATCCCCCTCGGCAAGACGAACATGGACGAGTTCGCAATGGGCTCGTCGACCGAGCACTCGGCGTACGGCCCCACCTACAACCCGTGGGACCTCGAGCGCATCCCCGGCGGGTCCGGGGGCGGTTCCGCGGCATCCGTCGCGAGCTTCGAGGCCCCGGTCGCGCTCGGCAGCGACACCGGCGGATCGATCCGGCAGCCCGCGCACGTCACGGGCACCGTCGGCGTGAAGCCCACCTATGGCGCCGTGAGCCGCTACGGCTCGATCGCGTTGGCATCGTCGCTCGACCAGGTCGGCCCCGTCACGCGCACCGTGCTCGACGCCGCCCTCCTGCAGGACGTGATCGCAGGCCACGACCCGCTCGACTCCACGTCGATCCCCGACGCCTGGCCGTCGATGGCCGACGCGGTGCGTCAGGCGGATGTCTCGGGGCTGCGCATCGGCGTCGTGAAGCAGCTCGACTCCGACGGCTTCCAGGCGGGCGTGCGCAGTCGCTTCCACGAGGCGCTCGAGCTCCTCGAGCGGAACGGCGCCGACATCGTCGAGGTGAGCGCGCCGCACTTCGAGTACTCGATCGCCGCGTACTACCTCATCCTCCCGGCCGAGGCGTCCTCGAACCTCGCGAAGTTCGACTCGGTCCGATTCGGCCTCCGCGTCAGCCCCGAGGGCGGCGGCACCGTAGAGCAGGTCATGGCCGCCACCCGCGAGGCCGGATTCGGTCCCGAGGTCAAGCGCCGCATCATCCTCGGCACGTACGCCCTCTCCGCCGGCTACTACGACGCGTACTACGGCAGCGCGCAGAAGGTGCGCACGCTCGTGCAGCGCGACTTCGACGCGGCGTTCGCCGAGGTCGACGTGCTCGCCACGCCGACGGCGCCGACGACCGCGTTCAAGCTCGGCGAGAAACTCGACGACCCGCTCGCGATGTACCTGAACGACGTCGCCACGATTCCCGCGAACCTCGCCGGCGTGCCGGGCATCTCGATCCCGACCGGGCTGGCCCCCGAAGACGGCCTGCCCGTGGGCATCCAGTTCCTGGCGCCGGCCCGTGAGGACGCGCGCCTCTACAACGTCGGCGGCGCCCTCGAGCAGCTGCTGCTCGAGCAGTGGGGAGCGCCGCTCCTGTCCCGGGCGCCCGACCTCTCGACCCATGAGCTCCTGGCGACCGAGGAGGGCGCCGTCTGATGGCCCGTGCAACCCTGATGGACTTCGACAAGGCCCTCGCCATCTTCGAGCCGGTCATCGGCCTCGAGGTGCACGTCGAGCTCAATACGACGACGAAGATGTTCTCGGGCGCCCCGAACCCCGCGAACTCCGCCTTCCACGGCGCCGAGCCGAACACGCTCGTGACCCCCGTGTGCCTCGGCCTGCCGGGATCGCTCCCGGTGGTGAACGAGCGGGCGGTGCGGTACTCGATCAGCCTCGGCCTCGCGCTCGGCTGCTCGATCGCCGAGTCGAGCCGGTTCGCCCGCAAGAACTACTTCTACCCCGATCTGGCGAAGAACTACCAGATCTCGCAGTACGACGAGCCGATCGCGTTCGACGGCTCGGTCGAGGTCGAGCTCGAGAACGGGCGGGTCTTCCAGGTGCCGATCGAGCGCGCCCACATGGAGGAGGACGCGGGCAAGCTCACGCACGTCGGTGGCGCCACCGGGCGCATCCACGGCGCCGAGTACTCGCTCGTCGACTACAACCGGGCCGGCGTCCCGCTGGTCGAGATCGTCACGCGCCCGATCCTGGGTGCCGACGCGGATGCCCCGGCACTCGCGCGTGCCTACGTCGCCACCATCCGCGACATCGTGCTGGCCCTGGGCATCTCCGACGCCCGCATGGAACGCGGCAACCTCCGCTGCGACGCCAACGTCTCCCTCCGTCCGCGCGGGCAGGAGAAGCTGGGCACGCGCACCGAGACGAAGAACGTGAACTCCATGCGCTCGATCGAGCGGGCGGTGCGGTACGAGATCCAGCGTCAGGCAGCCATCCTCGCCGACGGCGGCACGATCACCCAGGAGACTCGTCACTGGCACGAGGACTCGGGCACCACCAGCCCCGGTCGCGTGAAGTCCGACGCCGACGATTACCGCTACTTCCCCGAGCCAGACCTGCTCCCCGTGGTTCCGTCGAAGGAGCTCATCGAGGAGCTGCGCGCGGCCCTGCCCGAGCCGCCCGCCGCGCGTCGTCGCCGCCTGAAGGCGGAGTGGGGCTTCACCGACCTCGAGTTCCAGGATGTGGTGAACGGCGGCCTTCTCGTGGAAGTCGCCGAGACGGTCGCCGCAGGCGCGTCACCGGCCGCCGCCCGCAAGTGGTGGACCGGCGAGCTCACCCGGCTCGCGAACGCCCGAGAGACGGATGCCGCGTCCCTCGCGACGCCCGAGCACGTCGCCGAGCTGGCGGCCCTCGTCGACGCCGGAACCCTCACCGACCGGCTCGCCCGGCAGGTGCTCGATGGTGTCGCTGCCGGCGAAGGGTCACCGCAGCAGATCGTCGACGCGCGCGGCCTGGCCGTGGTGTCCGACGATGGAGCGCTGGTCGCGGCGATCGACGAGGCGCTCGCGTCGCAACCCGACGTGCTCGCCAAGATCCGCGACGGCAAGGTGCAGGCCGCGGGCGCCGTCATCGGTGCGGTCATGAAGGCCATGCACGGCAAGGCGGATGCCGCCCGAGTCCGCGAGTTGGTGCTGGAACGGGCCGGCGAGCAGTAGGCGCGGGCCCGCCGGTTCGGCGATCCGAGCGAATGGCGGGCTCACAGCCCGCTCAAGGTCGGCCATCGTAGGTTGGTCGTCCCCGAACGAAGGACGAGGACGACATCATGGGCTTTCTGGACCGACTCTTCGGCGGCTCCGATGATCGCGCGGCGCAACCGACCCGCCCGGTTCCTCCGGCGCCGAAGCTGAGCGACGACGAGCTGGCGATCGAGCGCTACCGGTACCTGCTGCGCACGGCTCCGCCCGAGTCGATCGAGGCGGTGCACGCCGAGGCGTTCGCGAGACTCACGCCCGATCAGCGCGCGCAGGTCTACCGGACGCTCGCCGAGCAGGCACCGGCGGGCGAGCGACTCGTGTCCGACGATCCCCAGGCGCTCGCGCGTGCGGCGACGCGACAGGAGCTCCGCGCGCCCGGAAGCATGGAGCGCGCATTCGCCGGCTCCTCGCCCGACGGGCGGCCGATGCAGGCCGGTCCGTCGGTGGGCGCGATGATCGGCAGTTCGATGCTCGGCACCATCGCCGGATTCGTCATCGGTTCGGCCATCGCGCAGGCGTTCCTGCCCGATGCCGGCGACCTGGCCACCGGTGAACCGGGCGCGGATGGCGCAGCCGACGAGGGCTCGGCGGACGCCTCCGGGGCCGACGCGACCGGAGCCGACGCGACCAGCGCCGACACGACAGGCGCCGACGGCGGCGGCTGGGGCGGCGACGGTGGTGGCGAC
>DASUVU010000121.1:0-2118 GCA_036378815.1 Agromyces sp.
CGGCCTGCCCCAGAGTCGGCTTGGCGGCCTCCGCGAGCGCGGTCGTACCGTACTCGACGACCTCGTCGGCCGTGAGCGTGCCGAATACCCCGAGGGAGACCGCCACATAGATTGTGGTGGCGATCGCAAGCGCGAAGTAGATGGCCTTCGGCAGTTGGCGAGCCGGATTCGGGAGATCCTTCGCGGTGAAGGTGATGACGCCGAAGCCGAGGAAGGCGAAGAACGTCAGGGCGACACTCGCAATGATCTCTCGGGCGCCGGGATACCCGGCGGGAGCGAGCAGGCTGAGGTCCCAATTCGCGATGGTCACGACGGCGAATACTGTCAGGATGACGAGCACGACGACCACGATGACCGACTGCACCCGGGCGACGGCGCTGGAACCGACGGCGTTCAACGCCGTCATGACGAGGATGAGCGCGACCGCGAACACCTTCCCCCAGAACTGGTCATCGTCCGCGACGACCGCGCTGGCATAGCCGCCGAATGACGTGGCGATCATCGCGACCACGATCGAGCCGGCCGTGAAGAATAACCAGGACCCGATTCCGGCGAGGTGTCCCTCGCCGAAACCACGCGAGAGGAAGGTGAGTATGCCGCCACCGGAGGGGTACTTCGCTCCGAGCTTCGCGAAGGAGTAGCCCTGCAGAGCGGCGATGATGCCGGCGATCAGAAAGGACAGCCAGACCGCGGATCCCGCCACTGCGCCGGCTGCGCCCAGGAGTGCGAAGATCCCGGCGCCGACCATCGAACCGACGCCGATGAACGTCGCCTGCATCACGGTCATCCGTTTTTCGCTCGGTGGCACCGAGGTTGACCCGTCCGCTGAGGGGTTCATTGCCGGTTCTCAAGGCCGTTCGCGCTGCCGTACCCGCGGAGGAACAAGGCCAGGCTCAGCGCGAGGTGCTCGATCTCAGAGGGATCCACGCTCTCGTTCGGCGCGTGGATGAGCGCAAGCGGCTCCTCCACGCCCATGAGGATGATCTCCGCCTCGGGATACGTGTCGGCGAGCACGTTGCACAGCGGGATCGACCCGCCCTGTCCGAGCGTGGTCATCGGCGTGCCATACGCCTCCTGCATCGCCGCGGCCATCGCCCGGAATCCCGGACCGTCGACTGATGCCTCGAACGGCGAGCCGACCGCTTCCGTCCTCACGTCGACGTGCACCCCCCACGGCGCGTCGTCGCGCAACTGCGCCACCAGCGCGTCATGGGCGTCGTTCGCGTCGATGCCGGGCGGAATCCGGAGGTTCAGCCGCGCTGCGGCGCGCGGCACGATCGAGGCCGACGAGCCGGTCACGGGCGGGCAGTCGATGCCCAGTACCGTCACCGCAGGCCGTGCCCACAGCATGTCCGAGACTGTGCCGTCCCCGAGCAGGCCGACGCCGTCGTGCACACCCGCGTCCGTGCGGAACTGCTCCGGAGGGTACGGCTCGCCATGCCACGTCCGGGTCGCGTCGAGTCCCTCGATCGTCGTGTTGCCCCGCTCGTCGCGGAGGTTGGCCAGCATCTCGATGAGGGCGGCGAGCGCGTCGGGCGCCGGGCCGCCGAACATGCCGGAGTGCACCTCGGAGGCGAGTGCCTCGACGGTGACGACCACGTTGGCCATCCCCCGCAAGCTGACCGTCGCGGCCGGTTTCCCGACCGCTGCGTTTCCGGTGTCGCATATCAGGATCGTGTCGGCCCGCAGCACATCTGGATGGGCAGCGACGTAGGCCTCGAGGCCACCTGTTCCCTGCTCCTCCGATCCCTCGACGACGAGTTTGAGGTTGACGGGCACTTCGTCGCCTAGCGCCCGCAGCGCGAGCAGGTGCATCACGATGTTGCCCTTGCAGTCCGCAGTTCCCCGTCCATACCAGCGACCGTCGACCTCGGTGAGCTCGAACGGCGGCGTGCGCCACGCGGACTCGTCGAGCGGTGGCTGCACGTCGTAGTGCGCGTACAGCAGTACCGTCGGGGCATCCGGATCGGCGACGGGCCGCGACCCCACGACGGCCCGGCTACCGTCGGGGGTCGTCTCGAGTCGCGCGTCGGCGAATCCGAGCTCGGCGAACCGATCGCGCACCCACTCCGCCGCGTTCGTGCATTCCTCGGGCGGGAACTGGCGCGGGTCGGCCAC
>DASUVU010000122.1:0-4368 GCA_036378815.1 Agromyces sp.
CGTGACCGGCGGCGCGATCGTGGGCGAAGGCTCCGGATGCCCCGAACCGCCGCCGCACGTCGTCGTCGGGCAGTGCGGCGAACTCGCCGAGGGTGCGCACGCCCAGCCGGTTCAGCAGGGTCGCGGTGCGTGCGTCGACCACGAGCCCCACGGGCAGGGGAGCGATGAAGGCCGCGGATGCCCCGGGCTCCACGATGCGCACGGGGGACTCGCGTGCGGCGCGTGCCGCCTGCTCGGCGGCGAACGGCCCGTCGGCGACGCCGACCCGTGCACCCGTCACCCCGTGCTCGGTGACGGTGGCGAGGAGGGCCGCCGCCGCGGCATCCTCACCGCCGTAGTACCGCGCCGGACCGCGCGCCCGCATCGCCAGCGTGCCCGGGCGCACGAGTTGGACGCCCGGCACGGTGGCTTCGACGGCGCGGATGACGGGCTCGAAGACACGTGCGTCGAGCGCCGCGTCGTAGTCGAGCAGGGTGAGGTCGGGGCAGCGGTACTGCGCCTCACGGAGCTTCAGGCCTCGCGTGACGCCGTCGCGACGGGCGGCGGATGAGGAGGCGAAGACGAGGCCGGCATCGGTGAGGGCGATGGGAGCGGCCGGATCGAGTCCGAGCTCGTGGCACACGGCGAACACCGGCCAGTCGGGACACCACAGCACGACCGTGCGGCCCTGGTCTGGAGTCATCCGGTCGCCCTCCGTTCGAACTCGCCGATGGCGACCTCGCCGATGCGGATCGGCTCGGCGATCTCGCCATCGTCGGCACCGGCGTCGACCGCCGCGAACTCGAGCGAGCGGCCGGGAAGCCGGAGCCGCGAGTGGATGCTGCGCACGAACTCGCCGCGGCCGGCGGCGCTCACGACGACCTCGCGTTCGACGAGCCGGCCGTGCCCCCACTCGATTCCCTGCCACTGGCTCGCCTCGACGCCGAGGCGGGCGTCGCTGCCCGGCCACTCGCCGGTGACGAGCAGCGTGGTGCCGCGCTGGCGGAGCCGGGCCTGCAGCCGGCTCGTCTCGGCGGGGGAGACGCGACCGGCGGGCCGCACTGCGACCACGGGGATGACGTCGGCGAGCGCGGCGACGACCGTGAGCCACTGCCGCCCGGGATCAGGGACGAGCACGAGCCGGTCGAGGGAGATGCCGAACCGCGCCGCGGCCTCGACGCCGAACTCGGGCATGCCGGCGACCGCGACCCATCGCCCACTCGCACTCGGACCGGCGAGGAGAGCCATGAGCAGGGTCGTCGACCCCTCGACCTGCACGACCGTGCCCTCGTGAAGCGTGCCGCCGGGGAGCACCGCTTCGAGCGCCGGATGCGTCGGCACCGCCTTGGAGTCGAGCCTGGTCGCCTGCATCCCTCGGATGCGGGCCTGCAGCTCCTCCACACGCGCGGGCCGTGGAGCTGGGGCTGCGAGGGGAGCGGTCATGGTCATACCCCATGTTCGAACATATGTTCGAAGGAGGCAAGTCCGAAGAGCCGACCGTCCCGCAGGTCCCGAGTTGCCCATATTCCGGCAGAATCGGGCGACTCGGTTCGGAAACGGAAGAAGGCCGGATCACGATGATCCGGCCTTCTTCGCAACGCGTGCGCGAGGGGGGACTTGAACCCCCACGCCCGTTAGGGCACTAGCACCTCAAGCTAGCGCGTCTGCCATTTCCGCCACCCGCGCGTTGTCTCAGGCCGCGATCGCTCGCAGGCCCGAGAGAAGACACTAGCACGGAATCCGGGGTGCCTCGAACGTGCGAGGCGCCCCCGAACGCCGGGGCGACTACGGTGAATCGCATGGCCGACGCATCCGCAGTCCAGCAGTCCGACACCGCCCTCGACGAGACAGCGGTGATCGCGCGCGACCTCATCCGGATCGACACCACGAACTACGGCGAGGGCAGGGCGAAGGGCGAACGCGAGGCCGCCGAGTACGTCGAGGCGAGGCTCGCCGCGCTCGGCCTGGCGCCGCAGGTCTTCGAGCCGGCCGAGCGGCGAACGAGCGTCGTCGCCCGGGTGCCGGGGCGCAACCCCGGAAAGCCCGCGCTCGTGCTCCACGGCCACCTCGACGTGGTTCCCGCCGACCCCCGCAACTGGAGCGTCGACCCGTTCGCGGGCGAGATCCGAGACGGGATGCTCTGGGGTCGCGGCGCGGTCGACATGAAGGACATGGACGCGATGATCCTCACCGCGCTGGGCGACATCATCGGCTCGGGGTCGCTGCCCGAGCGCGAACTCGTGATCGCGTTCTTCGCCGACGAGGAGGCGGGCGGTGGAGTCGGAGCGAGCTGGCTCGTCGACCACCATCCCGAGCTCTTCGATGGCGCCACCGAAGCGATCAGCGAGGTGGGCGGATACTCGGTGCACGTGGGCGACCAGCGCGCGTACCTGCTGCAGACGGGCGAGAAGTCGCTCCTCTGGGTGCGCCTCATCGCCCACGGCACCGCCGCGCACGGCTCCCGGCTCATCCACGACAACGCCGTCACGAAGCTCGCCGAGGCCATCGCGCGCCTGGGCCGCACCGAGTGGCCGTTGCACCTCACGGACACGACCCGGGAGCTGCTCGGCGACATCGCCGCGGCGTTGGGCGTCGACCCCGAGCAGGTCGCGCCCGACGAGCTCGCCCTCGCAACGGGGTCGGCGTCGGGCTTCATCACCGCGACCCTGCGCACCACGACGAACCCGACGAAGCTCGACGCCGGCTACAAGCACAACGTGATCCCCGACCGAGCGGAGGCCCTCGTCGACATCCGGACACTCCCGGGGGAGGAGGACGCGGTGCTCGCCCAGGTCCGCGAGATCATCGGCGACGACATCGAGCTCGAGATCGTCCACCGCGACGTCGGACTCGAAGCGCCGACGCACGGCCCGCTCGTCGACGCGGTGCGCCGCGCGATCGGCGTGCACGACCCCGGGGCATCCGTGTTCCCCTATCTCCTCTCGGGCGGCACCGACAACAAGTCGCTCAGTCGCCTCGGTATCGCCGGCTACGGCTTCTCCCCGCTCCGCCTGCCCGAGGGCATCGACTTCCCGGGCATGTTCCACGGCGTTGACGAGCGTGTGCCACTCGACGCACTAGTCTTCGGTAGGCGGGTCCTCAGGGACCTCCTCCTCGACTACTGACCAGCTCACTCCTCCGGCTGCCGCGGAGGCGGAAGGCGGACGCACCGCGTGATCGAAGCGATCATCCTCGGGCTCGTGCAGGGCCTCACCGAGTTCCTCCCCATCTCCTCGAGCGCCCACCTGCGCATCCTGGGGGAGTTCCTGCCGAACGCCCAAGACCCCGGTGCGGCCTTCACGGCGATCGTGCAGATCGGCACGGAGGCCGCGGTCGTCGTCTTCTTCTGGCGCGACATCGTCCGCATCATCTCGCACTGGTTCGGGTCGCTCACCGGCAGGATCCCGCGGGGCGACCCCGACGCCAAGATGGGCTGGCTGATCATCGTCGGCTCCATTCCGATCGTGGTGCTCGGCATCCTGTTCCAGGACACGATCGAGACGACCTTCCGGTCGCTGTGGATCATCGCGACGATGCTCGTGGTGTTCGGCATCATCCTCGGCCTGGCCGACTGGGCCGGCGCGAAGAACCGCAAGCTCGACCAGCTCACGGTGCCGCACGGCATCGCCTACGGGTTCGCCCAGGCGCTCGCGCTCATCCCCGGCGTCTCCCGCTCGGGCGGCACCATCACGATGGGGCTGTTCCTCGGGTACGAGCGCGCGGCGGCCGCCAGGTATGCGTTCCTGCTCGCGATCCCGGCCGTGTTCGGCTCGGGCTTCTACCAGCTGTTCAAGAGCTGGGGCGAGCCGGCCGTGTACGGCCCGCTCGAGACCGGTGTCGCCACCCTCGTCGCGTTCGTCGTCGCCATCCTCGTGATCGCGTTCTTCATGAACTGGATCTCACGGCACAGCTTCCTGCCGTTCGTGATCTATCGCCTCGTGGTCGGCGGCGCGATCTTCGCCCTGCTCGCAACAGGTGTCATCGACGGGTGACGAGTCGTTCGTCGAGCCGGTCGACGCTGGCGACGGATGCCGCGAGCCACCGCCTCACGGAGCGGGACGCGGACCCTCGCCGCGTCCGTCTGCGCGCCCCTCGGGCCCGTCGCCCCGACGCCGCAGGTACCGCTCGAACTCCTGCGCGATCGCCTCACCGCTCGCCTCGGGCGCATCGACGGCGTCGCGCGCCTGCTCGAGCTGCGTGATGTACCCGGCCATGTCCTCGTCGTCGGCGGCGAGCGCGTTCACGCCGGCCTCCCACGCCTTGGCCTCGACCTCGAGGTTGCCGCGGGGGATGCTCAGGCCCGTGAGCTCCTCGAGCTTGCCGAGCAGGGCGAGCACGGCCTTCGGCGAGGGCGAGTTGTGCACGTAGTGCGGGACCGATGCCCAGAGC
>DASUVU010000123.1:0-4244 GCA_036378815.1 Agromyces sp.
GACGTGCGACGGAGGGCGACGTACGACACCGCCCGTGCGCTCCGGAAGTCCAGAGCGCACGGCGGCACGGCAAACCACGTGCATACGGGCTACTCGACGAGCTTGCCCGCCGTCGAGACCTCGCGCATGAGCGCCGCGATCTCCGCGGGGATGGGCGGGATCCCCTCGCGGGTCACGCCGGTCGACGGCGACCAGACCAGGTTGACCTGCAGCGAGGCATCCGTCTCGGGGAAGTCGCTGCGGTTGTGGCATCCGCGGGTCTCGCGCCGCTCGAGCGCGGCCTCGAGCGTCGCACGGGCCGCAAGCGCTGCCGACTTGAGGTCGAAGGCGTGGGCGAGGTCCTGGTAGCCGGCGATGTCGGGGTGCACGCCGATGTCGGCCATGCGCGCCTCGATCGCGTCGAGCTCGGCGAGGCCGGCGCGCAGGCCGGTCTCGTCGCGAACCACGCCGGCGTGCTCGGTCATGGTGTTGCGGATGTCGCGCTGCAGGGCGCGGACGTTCTCCGCGCCATCCGATGCCAGCAGCCCGGCGATCTCATCTCGCGCGGTCCGCACCGCGGCCGCCGAGCGCTTCTGCGCCGGCAGCGCCGCTGAATACGAAGCCGCAGCCTGCCCCACGATGCGCCCGAACACGAGCAGCTCGATGAGCGAGTTGCCACCCAGCCGGTTCGCACCATGCAGGCCAGAGGATGCCTCGCCGATGGCGTAGAGGCCTGGGACATCCGTGCCGTGGTCATCGGATCGCACCCACACGCCGCCCATCGAGTAGTGCGCGGTGGGTGCGATCTCGATCGGCTGCTTCGTGATGTCGAGCATCTGCAGCTCGAGCATGGTCTGGTAGACGCGGGGGAGGCGCTGCATGATCGTCTCGCGAGGCAGGTGCGAGACATCCAGCCAGACACCGCCATTGGTGGTTCCACGCCCCTCCTTGATCTCGGTGTACGCGGCGAGGGCGACGCGGTCGCGCGTCGACAGCTCCATGCGCTCGGGGTCGTACTTGGACATGAAGCGCTCGCCGAGGCCGTTGGTGAGGATGCCTCCCTCGCCGCGCGCCGCCTCGGAGATGAGGGTGCCGGCCGCGCTCTCGGGCTCGATGATGCCCGACGGGTGGAACTGCACGAGCTCGGGGTCGCGCACCCGGCCGCCCGCCTCGACAGCGAGCCGCCACGAGTCACCCGTGTTCTCGTCGCGCCGCGATGAGGTACGGCGCCAGATGCGGTTGTGGCCGCCGGCGGCGAGGATGACCGCGTCGGCGTGGATGAGGTAGCGGGTACCGTCTTCGAGGTCGAAGCCGTAGGCGCCGAATACTGCGCCGTCGTCGTTCACGAGGATTCGCGTGACGTAGACCGTGTCGAGGATCGGCACGTTCAACTGCGCAGCCCGGTTGACGAGCGTGCGCTGGATCTCGAGCCCGGTGTAGTCGCCCGCGAACGCGGTGCGCCGATAGGTGTGGGCCCCGAAGAAGCGCTGCGAGATGCGGCCGTCGTCTTCACGGGCGAACGGCATGCCGTAGCGTTCGAGGTCCTGGATACCGCGGGCCGCGTTCTTCGTCACGATCTCGACGGTGTGCGGGTTGGCGAGCAGGTAGCTCTCCTTCAGCGTGTCGGCGGCGTGCTGCTGCCAGCTGTCATCTGGGTCCATGGTGGAGAGGGCTGCGTTGATGCCGCCGGCCGCGAGCGAGGTGTGCGCGTCGGACTTGGGGCGCTTGCCCAGCGCGAGCACGTCGACGCCCGCCTCGGCGAGTTCGATGGCGGCGCGCAGGCCCGATCCGCCCGTGCCGATGACCAAGACGGTCGTGGAGACCTGACGCTCGGTGGTACTCATGCATCAACGGTACGACCGCGTTTCAGATGAGTCCAATGCATCTTTCACCTGTTGACGATGCAGGTACGCTATCGATATGAACTTCGAGCAACTGCGGAGCTTCGTCGAGGTGGCGCGGTACGGCAACTTCACCCGGGCCGCCGAAGAGCTGTACCTCTCGCAGCCGTCCTTGAGCCGCCAGATCGCTGCGCTCGAGCAGAGCCTCGGCGCCGAGCTGTTGCACCGCGCGCGGGGCGGCAGCACGCTGACGGTTGCGGGCGAGGCGCTGCTGCCGCTCGCTCGTCGCATGCTCGCTGATGCGGAGTCGGTACGGCGCGAGCTCGCCGAGCTGGCCGGCCTCGAACGCGGTCGGGTGCGTCTCGGCGCGACCCCCACCTTGTGCATCAGCCTCGCCGCCGAGGTGCTGAGCGCGTTCCACGCGGAGCATCCGGCGATCGACCTGCACCTCTCGGAACAGGGCTCGCGCCGCCTGCTCGACGAACTGGGTAGCGGCGAGCTCGACCTCGCCCTGGTCACCACCTCCGACGGGGCAGGCCCGGGCGCGGCCGAGCGCTTCACCGTGACCCCACTGCTCGTCGAGGAGCTCGTGGTCGTGTCATCCGCCGCCGCACCGCCGATCACCACCGGCGACACGATCACGCTGGCGGATGTCGCGGGCCTGCCGCAGATCGTCTTCAGCTCGACGTACGACCTGCGCTCGACGACCGACGCGGCGTTCCGCGACGCGGGCCTGATGCCCGAGGTGGTGCTCGAGGGCGCGGAGATGGACGCGGTGCTGCGGTTCGTCGAGCGGGGACTCGGGGTCGCGATCGTGCCCGCGATGGTGCTCATCGACCGGCCCGGCCTGCGGTCGGTTCGACTCGAGGAGCCCACGCTCACCCGCACGATCAGCCTCGCCCGGCCTGCCGATGTCGCCCCGACCGCCGCGGTCGAGATCATGCAGCGCACGATCGCCGCTACCGCCGGGGCGGTCGCGACCAGGGCGGGGGAGACGATGCGCCTTGCCGGAGCGACGACGTGACCCTGCGGCCTCGTCGTTCAGTCCCCGAGGGGCTCCCAGATCAGCTCGGCGACATCGAGCACGAGCTGCGGGCCGGCATCCGACTCGCTGCGGGATCGCACTTCGCCGACGCAGACGCAGACGACGTCGTTGAGCCGGCGGTACTCCGGATGATCGCTCAGGTGGAGCACCGTGCCGACGATCTGCCGTGAACCGACGGGGTAGGCCCGCCCGTACCCGTGGGATTCGAACATGATCGTGGCACCGTCATCCGTCTCGATCACCCCTCGTATGTCGGGCTGGAACGGCCCGTCATCCGTTCGTCGCAGCGGGGCGTTGGACGCCCGGAAGCGGCCGGTCAATCCTCCCTCGCAGGTCCCCTCGGCGAGGTAGAAGTGCTGCTGCCAGCCGCCCTCGAGGTCGACGGCCCAACCCTCCGGATAGGTGAATCGAAGCCCATAGAGATGCTCGAGTCGCATACACCCCGCCCTTCGAATCGCGGTCCGGTAGGGCCGTGGGTCCCACGGTAGAAGTGCCGGTCAGGGCGGTCAAGCGCCGTCCGGGAAACCGCGCCCGCTGGTCGCCTGACCTCCACGGGACTACCGTGAAGGCGTGTCCGTTCGCGAGACCGACGCACGCACCGCTCACGCCGACGGCGTGGAGCGGCTCCTCGAGAGCTACCGGGCGCTGCCGGCAACCGCTCCGGTCCGCCTCGCGAAGCCGACGTCGAACCTGTTCCGACCCCGCGTTCGGGCGGATGCCGCGGGGCTCGACACCTCGGGACTGACGCACGTGATCGCGGTCGACCCCGAGGCGCGTACCGCGGATGTCGCGGGCATGTGCACGTACGAGGATCTGGTCGCCGCGACTCTTCCCGACGGGCTCACACCGCTGGTGGTGCCGCAGCTGAAGACGATCACCCTCGGCGGCGCGGTCACGGGGCTCGGCATCGAGTCGGCCTCGTTCCGCAATGGGATGCCGCACGAATCCGTGCTCGAACTGGACATCCTCACGGGGGCGGGCGAGCTCGTCACGGCGTCGCCCGACGAGCACGCCGACCTGTTCCGCGCCTTCCCCAACTCGTATGGCACGCTCGGCTACGCAGTGCGCCTGCGCATCGAGCTCGAACCCGTGCAGCCGTTCGTCGCGCTCACCCACGTGCGGTTCCACGCGCTCACCGACCTCGTCGCCGAGATGGACCGGATCGTCGAGACCGGCACGTACGACGGCGAGCGCGTCGACTACCTCGACGGCGTCGTGTTCAGTGCCGACGAGAGCTACCTCTGCCTCGGCACGCAGACGACGGCATCCGGCCCGGTGAGCGACTACACCCGACAGCGGATCTTCTACCGCTCGATCCAGCATGACGACGGCGTCATCCACGACCGGCTGACGATCCACGACTACCTGTGGCGGTGGGA
>DASUVU010000124.1:0-4601 GCA_036378815.1 Agromyces sp.
CGAACGTGTTGGACGATCCCGCGAGGCGGGTGGCGAAGCGGCCGATCCCGCTGCCGGCGACGCCGGTCGCCCGCTCGCGCCGAAGGTCGCCGAGCCAGAAGTCGCGCATGCGGTCGCGATAGCGGTCGTTCCACTCCGAGAAGCCGGCCGGGAAGTTGCCGGTCTGCCAGCCGTCGGGTCCGACGTCCCACGGCTCGGCGATGAGCTTCGTCGCGCCGATCACGGGGTCCTCCAGCATGCCGCGGAGCAGCTCGTGCGCGGGCGTGTACCGGCCGTGGTCGTCGCGGCCGAGCGTGGTCGCGAGGTCGAGGCGGAACCCGTCGACCTGGAGCTCCTCGGCGAAGTAGCGCATCGAGTCGAGCACGAGCCCCCTGGGCGCCTCGTGTCCGACGTCGAAGGTGTTGCCGCATCCGGTCGTGTCGACGTAGCGGCCGTGCGCGTCGTGGCGGTAGTACGTGGCGTTGTCGATGCCCCGGAAGCTGTAGGTCGGGCCGTCGCGGCCCTCTTCGGCCGTGTGGTTGTACACGACGTCGAGCACGACCTCGAGACCTGCCTCATGCAGGCGCCGCACCATGCCGGCGAACTCGCGCCGAACGGCGTGCGGCCCCTCCGCCTGCGCCGCGGACGATGCGTAGGGCGCATGCACGGCGAAGAAGGCGAGCGTGTTGTAGCCCCAGTAGTTCACCCGGCCCTGCCGCGCCAGGCGCTGCTCGGACACGAACGCGTGCACGGGGAGCAACTCGACCGTCGTGACGCCGAGGCCGGTGAGGTACTCGATCGACGCGTCGTGGGCGAGTCCGGCGTACGTGCCACGGAGCGGTTCGGGAATCGCCGGGTTCAGCCGGGAGAACCCGCGCACGTGCGTCTCGTAGACGACCGTCTGGTCGAGGGGGACGCGCGGCTTCGCGATGCCGCCCCAGTCGAACCCCGATGCCTCGAGCGAGTCCAGCGCGACGCCCCGCCACGACCCGTCGTCGGCGGGGGAGAGGCCGCGCGCGTAGGGGTCGAGCAGCGTGTGGGCCGGGTTGAACGCGTGGTCGAATCCGGCCGGGCCGTCGACCCGCAGCCCATAGCGGGCACCCGGCACGAGGGCAGCGGATGCCGCCTCCCACACGCCGTGCGCATCGCGAACCAGCGGCGTGCGCTCGACCGCCCAGTCGAGAGCGCCGTCTGCGAAGACCTCGAGGTCGATCGAGGTCGCGTGCTCCGACCAGACCCGGATGCGACCGCCATCCGCACCGGCCCGCACACCGAGGGCGCGGAGGGGGTCGGGCGCAGGCATGCGTTCTACAGTAGTTCGTGTGCAAGCGCTCCCACGCTGGTGAGCGCACGCGGTCCCCGAGCCTGTCGACGGGCCCCGCACGAGCGTCACGGGAGGAGGTCGCCATGGTGTACCTCGACCACGCCGCGACCACGCCCATGCGGGCCGAGGCCATCGAGGCGATGACCGCCGCGCTCGCCGTGGTGGGCAACCCGTCGTCGATCCACAGCGCCGGCCAGTACGCGAAGCGGCTGCTCGAGGAGTCGCGCGAGCGCATCGCGGCGACGCTCGGCGCCGACGGCATCGAGGTCGTCTTCACGGGAAACGGCACCGAGGCCGTCAACCTCGCGATCAAGGGACTGTGGTGGAGCCGGCAGGCGGACGGCGCGCGTCCCCGCATCCTGGTCCCCGCCGGAGAGCACCACGCCACGCTCGACACCGTCGAGTGGCTCGCCGCGCATGAGGGTGCAGTCGTCGAGGAGCTGCCCGTCGACGAGGTCGGCAGGTTGCGGCTCGACGCGTTCGAGGCCGCACTCGGCCGCGATGCGGCATCCGTCGCCCTCGTCACGATGATCTGGGCGAACAACGAGGTCGGCACGATCCAGCCCGTCGAGGAGGTCGCGCGGCTGACGGCGCGGGCGGGCGTTCCGCTGCACGTCGATGCGATCTCGGCGTATGGGCAGCTGCCCATCGATTTCCACGGCCTTCGACGGTCGACGAATGCCGCAGCCGGCGCGGGTCTCGTGGCGCTCAGCGTGTCCGCCCACAAGATCGGCGGCCCGGCCGGCATCGGGGCGCTCGTGCTCGACCGCACAGCCGCGGTGGAACCGCTCATCCACGGTGGCGGACAGCAGCGCAAGGTGCGCTCGGGCACTCAGGATGTCGCGGCGGCGGTGTCGTTCGCGGCGGCGGCGGTCGCCGTGCACGAGCGGCTGGCCGAGGACGCCGCGCGGATGTCGGCCCTGCGCGACCGCCTGATCGCGGGCACCCTCGCCGCGGTGCCGTCGGCGGTGCTGTCGGGCGACCCCGATCCGGCGGGCCGACTGCCCGGCAACGTGCACTTCTCCTTCCCGGGCTGCGAGGGCGACTCGCTCCTGTTCCTGCTCGATGCCGCCGGCGTGGCCGTGTCGACGGGGTCGGCGTGCCAGGCCGGCGTGCCCGAGCCGTCGCACGTCCTCATGGCGATGGGGCGGTCGGAGGCGGATGCGCGCGGCGCCCTGCGGATCACGCTCGGGCACGCATCCACCGAGGCCGACATCGACGCGTTCCTGGCCGCGCTGCCGGGCGCGTACGAGCAGGCGGCTCGCGCCGGTCTCGCGGCCCGGGCGACCTCGTTCGACCGGTGACGCGCGGTCGCGGCATCCGCTCAGGAGGCGGTTCGTAGACTGGAACGCATGAGAGTCCTGGCAGCGATGAGCGGCGGCGTCGACAGCGCCGTGGCCGCCGCGCGCGCCGTCGAGGCGGGTCACGACGTCGTCGGCGTCCATCTCGCGCTGAGCCGCATGCCCGGCACCCTGCGAACCGGCAGCCGCGGCTGCTGCACGATCGAGGACTCGATGGACGCCCAGCGCGCCGCCAACGTGCTCGGCATCCCGTACTACGTCTGGGACTTCTCCGAGCGGTTCAAGGCCGACGTCGTCGACGACTTCGTCGCCGAGTACACCGCAGGACGCACGCCCAACCCGTGCATGCGCTGCAACGAGCGCATCAAGTTCGCCGCGCTGCTCGAGAAGGCGCTCGCGCTCGGGTTCGACGCCGTCGCCACCGGGCACTACGCGAAGATCGCGACGGATGCCGCGGGCAATCGCGAACTGCATCGCGCCAGCGCCGAGGCGAAGGACCAGAGCTACGTGCTCGGTGTCCTCACCGCCGAGCAGCTCGCGCATGCGTACTTCCCACTCGGCGACACGCCATCGAAGGACCTCGTGCGAGCCGAGGCGGCCCGGCGCGGACTGAGCGTGGCCCAGAAGCCCGACTCGTACGACATCTGCTTCATCCCCGATGGGGACACGAAGGGCTGGCTCGCCGATCGAGTCGGCGAGACGCCCGGCGACATCGTCGACCGGTCGGGCGCGGTGGTCGGCTCGCACGAGGGCGCGCACGCCTACACCGTGGGCCAGCGACGCGGACTGCGCCTCGGCACGCCGGCGGCCGACGGGAAGCCGCGATTCGTGCTCGAGGTGCGTCCGAAGCAGAACACGGTGGTAGTGGGTCCCAAGGAGGCGCTCGCGACCGCTGAGATCGCCGGGTCGCGCTTCACCTGGGCCGGCCTGCCGCCGACGGATGCCGCGAGCCCGTTCCCGTGCGAGGTGCAGATCCGTGCGCACGCCGATCCGGTACCCGCCATGGCGGTCGTGCGTCCGGTCGCCGAGCCCGAAGGAGCCGAGCTCGTGATCACCCCCGAGCATCCGCTCGACGGCGTCGCGCCCGGCCAGACGGCGGTCGTCTACGTCGGAACCCGCGTGCTGGGGCAGTGCACGATCGACCGGACCGTCAGCGCGGTGCCGGCCGGGGTCTGACGTCGGTCGGTCTCGGCCCGGCGGGCCCCCTCGGATCGCCACACGCTCGCCGATGCGACCGGATTCGCGTAGATTCACGCTGGTGCCACCTCGGCCCGCCCCCGATGACGAGGAGAGTCCGTGACCTACCCACGTGATGCCGCGACGATGCCCATCTCCGACCCGGCCGATCCCTTCGGCAAGCTCGAGCCTTCGCCCACGACGTCGCCCGTCCCGCTCGTCGATGCAGCCGACCCGTGGCGCGACGGCCCCCACCCGCGCACGGCGGAACAGGTCATCATCGAGGTCGTCGAACGCCAGCACGAGCGTTTCGGGGGCGTCAAGATCGGCTCGGCGTTCTTCGGGTGGCTCATCACCGTGGCGGTCGCCGTCCTCCTCCTCGTCCTCGCTGCGGGCACGGGGCTCGCGCTCGGATTCGACGTGGTGCAGCGGCCCTTGGCGCTCGTGCGAGACATCCCGCTCGACACCGACCTCGTCGTCTGGATCGGCATCGGCGCCGGGCTGGCGATGCTGCTGCTGGCCTTCTACTGCGGCGGCTACGTGGCAGGGCGCATGGCGCGCTTCAGCGGCATCCTGCAGGGCCTCGCCGTCTGGGTCTGGGGGCTCGTGAGCGCCACGATCGTGGCACTCATCGCCGTGGTGCTCGGCGGGCTGGACAACCTCGTCGGGTACGTGGGCGCCTTCCCGCGCATTCCGGTCGCCGAGGAGTTCCAGATGCTCGCGCTCATCGCCGCAGGAGTCGTCGCCGCTGTCGTCAGCCTGGGCGGCGCGATGCTCGGCGGCATGGCGGGCGTGCGCTATCACCGCCGTGTCGACCTCGC
>DASUVU010000125.1:0-4665 GCA_036378815.1 Agromyces sp.
GACGCGTCGTCGACCTGCACGCCGAGGAAGATGATGCGGTCCTCGAACAGCTTGGCGTAGGGATCCTGGCGCTTGTACCCGTAGGCGGTGCGCTCCTCGAAGCTCGGGAGGATGTAACGCGAGCCGGGGGCCATCACGCCGTTGAAGGCGGTGCCGCCGAAAGCAGGGATGTTCATTCGCTCGTTCTCTCTTCTCTCGGTGCCTACGCGTTGCCCTGGTCGGTGCCGCCGCCGCCGGCGACGTCGAGTGCCGACTCGCGGATGTGGTCGACGAAGCCGTACTCGAGGGCCTCCTGGGCATTGAACCACCGGTCGCGATCGCCGTCGGCGTTGATCTGCTCGACGGACTTGCCGGTCTGCACCGCCGTGATCTCGGCGAGGCGCTTCTTCATGTCGAGGATGAGCTGCGCCTGGGTCTGGATGTCGCTCGCGGTACCGCCGAAGCCGCCGTGGGGCTGGTGCAGCAGCACCCGCGCGTTCGGGGTGATGTACCGCTTGCCCTTGGTGCCCGCCGTGAGCAGGAGCTGCCCCATCGAGGCCGCCATGCCGATGCCCACGGTGACGATGTCGTTCGGAACGAACTGCATGGTGTCGTAGATCGCCATGCCGGCGGTGATCGAGCCGCCGGGCGAGTTGATGTAGAGGTAGATGTCCTTCTTGGAGTCCTCCGCAGCGAGGAGCAGGAGCTTCGCCGCGATCTCGTTGGCGTTGTCGTCACGCACCTCGGATCCCAGCCAGATGATGCGGTCCTTCAGCAGTTGATCGAAAACACCGGGCTGGGGTGTCGCTTCGGCCATGTGTCGCTCCGTTTCGGTTGTCGCGTTCACTCGAATCTATCCGGTGCAACACACGCGAACCGGGCTGTTCGCCCTAGGCGGATGCCGCTTCCGGACCCGCTTCGGAAGCCGAGTCCGCGGGCACGAGGGCGGCCGCGTACGCCGTCATCGATCGCGTGTAGCGCCGAAGGTGCGGCGCGAGTGCCGTCAGCGCGACGGATGCCCCACGCCTCGCGTCGCCCGCACTCACGAGCGCGAGCGCGAGGAACGCGGCGACCTCATCGCGATAGGGCGCACCAGGGTGATCGCGGTGCTCGGACTCGATCAGCCGTAGCGCCTCATCGATGTCGCCCAGGTTGCGGACGCTGCTCGCGAGCTGCACGACCGCCTGCGGGCGATGCTCCTCATCGAGACCGAGCTCCAGGGCGCGGCGGTACAGCGGCACGGCCTCGTCGGGACGACCCGCGGAATCGCGGGCGCCAGCCCGTTCGAAGACCGCCCGGGCGTTGCTGTCGCCGCGCTCGGCGGCGATCTCGTCGATGCGCGCGATCACCTCGTCACCGACGAGCGACCCCGCGGCCTCGTCCCAGACCTCGGCGATGCGCCGCTCCCAGTCGTCGTCCACCATCCCACTCCTCCTCGAACGCCGAGGGCCGGATGCCACGGGGCATCCGGCCCTCGGGGCGGGGTCCTACTCGGCGTCGGCCTTCTTCTTGGTCGCGCGCTTCTTGCGGGCGGGCTTCTCCTCGACGACCTCGGCCTCCTCGGCGGCTTCGGCCTCCTCGACGATCTCCTCGGCCTCGTCGACGACCTCGGCCTCGGCTTCGGCCTCTTCTTCCGCGACCGCCGTGAACTCGGAGAGGTCGACGGCGTTGCCCGCGGCATCCGTCACCGTGACCTTGCCCAGCGCGATCGCGAGCGCCTTGTTGCGCGCGACCTCGCCGACCATGGCGGGGATCTGGCCGTTCTGGCTGAGGATCTGCACGAACTCGTTGGGGTCCATGCCGTACTGGGCGGCGCCCTGCACCAGGTACTGCGTCAGCTCGTCCTGGCTGACTTGCACCTTCTCCTTCTCGGCGATCGCGTCGAGCACGATCTGCGTCTTGAAGGCCTTGGTGCTCGACTCCGTGACCTCGGCGCGGTGCTCGTCGTCTTCGAGGCGGCCTTCGGACTCGAGGTGACGGTGCACCTCGTCTTCGATGACGGCGTCCGCGACCGGCACGTCGACGAGCTCGAGGAGCTTGTCGACGAGGAGGTCGCGAGCCTGCGTGCCCTGGCCGAACGACTTGTTGCGGGCGACCTGCTCCTTCAGGCTCTCGGTGAGCTCGTCGAGCGTGTCGAACTCGCTGGCGATCTGCGCGAAGTCGTCGTCGGCCTCGGGGAGCTCGCGCTCCTTGACCGCGCTCACCGTGACGGTGATCTCGGCGGTCTCGCCCTCGTGGTCACCGCCGAGCAGCTTCGACTCGAAGGTCGTCGTCTCGTCGGCGGTCAGCGACTCGAGCGCCTCGTCGATGCCCTCGAGCAACTCGCCCGAGCCCAACTCGTACGAGATGCCGTTCGCGGTGTCGACCTCGGCGCCGTCGATCGTGGCGACGAGGTCGAGCGTGACGAAGTCGCCGGTCTTCGCGGGGCGGTCGACGGTGATGAGCGTGCCGAAACGGCTGCGGAGGCGCTCGAGCTCCTCGCCGACCTCGTCGTCGCCGACCTCGACCGAGTCGACGGTGAGCTCGAGACCCTCGTAGTCGGGCAGCTCGACCTCGGGACGCACGTCGACCTCGATGGCGAGCAGGAGGTCGCCCGAGAAGTCCTTCTCGTTGGGCCACTCGACGATGTCGGCCTCGGGCCGACCGAGCGGACGCAGTTCGTGCTCGGTCACCGCCGCGCGGTAGAAGCCGTCGAGGCCCTCGTTCACCGCGTGCTCGAGCACGGCGGCCTTGCCGACCCGCTGATCGATGATGGGCGGCGGAACCTTGCCCTTGCGGAAGCCCGGCACATTGATCTGCTCGGCGATGTGCTCGTAGGCGTGGGTGATGCTGGGCTTCAGCTCCTCGGGCGTCACCGAGATGGTGAGCTTGGCGCGCGTCGGGCTCAGCTTCTCAACCGAAGTGGTCGGCATGTGGAAGATCTCCTGTTGTGTGGAAGTTCGTGTCGAGACTCGGACGACCCGTCGGGGCGACAGGATTTGAACCTGCGACCTCCCGCTCCCAAAGCGGGCGCTCTACCAAGCTGAGCTACGCCCCGAGTCGCTGACTCAACTCGTCGATTCACCCCCACGGGCACGCCGAAACATGCGGCAGCGCGGATGAACCCCCGAAAGTCTACTGCACGGGTGCCCCGGCCGCTGTGCGCGATGGCCTCGCATCGGCCCGGCTGGCCATTGCGCTGTGGATGATGCGCGGCCGTCCTGATCAGGCATGGCAGAGTGTGCGCATGACCGACCGTCCCCGCGCCGTCGCTCCCGGTCTGCGTCGCTGGCCGTCAGATCCGGCACAGCTCGTCGACACGACCCGTTGCCCGGCGTGCTTCAGCATGCTCTTGTCGCCGCGCTGCACGGAGTGCGGTCTCGACCTGGGGGTCCCCGAGGCGGCACGGCTGTTCCAACTGTCGTCCCGCGTGCACCAGGACGAGCTCCATCGTCAGTCGTTCATCGATCGGATGTGGCAGGCACAGGATGCCGCGGCGCGCCCGGCCTCGACGCCGGCGCCCGTGCCGGCAGCGGTGCCCGCGACGGCACCCGTCGCGCCGCCTGCGCCGCCTCCTTCCGCGCCCGTCGGCGCTCCGATCGCCGGTCCGGATGCCGCTGCGCCGCGTCGCTCCGGTGTGCAGGTGCTGCTCCTGACGCTCGGCGTCGTGCTGATCTCGGTGACCGCGATCGTGTTCCTCTTCGTCGCCTATCTCGTGGCGAGCCTCGAGGTGCGCTCGATCATCATCGCCGGCGCGAGCGTGCTGGTGCTCGGACTCGCGTGGCTGCTGCGTGCACGGCGACTCCCCGGGACCGCCGAGGGCGTGGCATCCGTTGCCGTCGTGCTGGGGCTGCTCGATGTCTGGATCGTCCGGGCGAACGACCTGTTCGGCACCGCCGCGCTCGGAGTGGCGGCGTACACCGGCATCGCCTTCGCCGTCGTGGCCGCGGTACTCGCGGCGACACGGGCGGTGAGCGGCATCCGCGTCGTCGGGTTCGCCGCGGCCGCGCTCACACCGGTCGCGGCATTCCTGCTCGGGTTCGCCTCCGACACCGGTACTGCGACGGGCGCATGGCTCGGCGGACTGGTCGCGCTCCTGACCGGCGTCGGCGTCGGCACGGGGCTCCGAGCCGGGCTCCCCGAGCGGTCCATTCTCATCTACGCGGGCTTCGCCGGCGGGGTCACGGCGCTCGCGAGTGCGGGGTGGGCGTTGCCGGACGTGCAGTGGGGCATGCTGTGGGCGTTCCTCGGGGTTGCCGCATCGCTGGTCGTCGTGATCGTCGCACTCCGGTTGCGCGGGTCGCGCGACGAACGCGGGTTCGGTATCGCCGCTTCGATCGGGGCGGGCCTCGCCGCGGCGCTCGGCCTCGCGATCGGCGTCGCCGCCGAGCTCGAGATCGCGATCTCGATCTGGTCGGCTCCGGCGGTCGCCGGGGCGGTGGCGTGCGTGTGCGCGGCGCTCGTCCGATTCGGCGGTCGCACGGCCCAGGAGGCCCGTGCCTCGCTGATCGCGGCGGCCGGCGTCGCACTGGCCGCGGCGGTACCCGGCGCACTCGTGGCATTCGCAGGGATCGGAGGCTGGCTGCTCGCCGCCATCCCCCCGTGGCGCGCCGATACCGCCAACCCGATCGTGGTCGAACAGCCTGGAATCGTTCCCGGCGTCGCCCTCGTCCCGTTCGTGGTCGCGGCGGGCGCACTCGTCGTGCT
>DASUVU010000126.1:0-3672 GCA_036378815.1 Agromyces sp.
GTGGGCCTCAGGGCGCACCTGCCAGGCGTGATCGGACCGACCGAGGAACGTCGGCAGGTATCCGCCGCCGTGCGCGGCGACGAACTTCAGGCCGGGATGACGGTCGAGCACGCCCGAGAAGATGAGGTGCGACAGCGCGACGGCGTTCTCGACGGGCTGACCGACCGTGTTCGAGAGGTAGTAGCGGTCGAGCCGCTCGTCCAGGCTGCAACCGAACGGGTGCAGGAACACGATCGCATCGAGCTCCTCGGCCCGCGTCCAGAACGGCTCGAGGCGCTCATCGGAGAGTCCGACGTCGCCGGCGAACGATGAGATCTCGACCCCGGCGAGGCCGTTCGCGACGACGGCGTCGACGAGCGCGTCGACGGCGAGGGCCGGATGCTGCAGCGGCACCAGTCCGAGTCCGAGCAGGCGCTCTGGTGCGCCCGCGACGTGCTCCCGGATCGCGCGATTCGCCTCGCGTGCGGCCCAGACGGAGAGCTCTTCGCCGGCCCAGGGGTAATAATGCGTCGGCGACGGAGAGACGAGCTGCACGTCGACGCCCTGCCGATCCATCTCGGCGAGGCGCGCGTCGAGCGAGGTGAGCAGGGGCATCCGCTCACCGACCATGCGACCGGATACCGCCAGACTCTCACGCCCGTTGCGCCGGGCGTCGAGCGCCTGGGCAGCGGCGAATCCCTCGGGATCGCGCGCGGCGACCGCGTCCTGCAGCGCGGTCAGCAGCAGGTGCGCGTGGACGTCGACGACCGGCTCGACGCGCGTGGGTTCGGCGCTCATGCCGGCTGACTCACGAGCATGGCGATGCGGCGCACGAGGCCTGGCACGTCGGCGTCCTGTGCATGGTCGATCTGCCACTGGCCCAGCTGCACGGATGCGTCGACGATCTCGGTCGCGCGCGGCAGGCGCCGTGCGTGGAACTCGTCCCACAGCGCCTGGTCGACCGCATCGCGCTCGAGCAGCAACTCCGCGAGCACGAGCGCGTCCTCGGCGGCCTGCGCCGCACCCTGGGCGATGGTGGGCGGGCAGCTGTGGGCGGCCTCGCCGATGATGACGACCCGGCCTCGGTTCCACGCGTCGGTCACGACGTGCTTCGTGAACCACGTGTAGTTCACGCGCGACGCCTCGCCGAGCGACTCGCGGATCTCGTTCCACGGTCCGCCGTACGCCTCCGACAGCCCGCGCATCACCTCGATGCCCTCCTCGGGCGAGAGCAGGTGCCGATCCTGCGCCGACTCGACGAGGTAGGCGTACATCATGTCTTCACTCGTCGGGCAGTACCCCGCGATGTAGATGGGGCCGCCGTAGTAGAGGTCGGTGTGCGTGACGTCCTTCGGCCTCGGCACGAAGGCGCGCCAGATACCCATGCCGGTGCGCTGCGGCTCGACGTCGATGCCGAGCTGCGAGCGGATCGACGAGTGGAGCCCGTCTGCGCCGATCAGCAGGTCGTACCGGCCGCTCGAGCCGTCGGAGAGCGTCACTTCGACGCCCTCGCCGTCCTGCGTGAAGTTCGCGACGGTAGTGCCGTAGTGGATGCGCGCCCCGAGCTCGGTTGCCCGGTCGGCGAGGATGCGTGCGAGGTCGGGGCGGTACATGCCGGCGGTGGCCGGATAGTCGGGGCCGCCGGTCGGGGCATCCGGGATCTGCGCGATGACCGTCGCTTCGGGCCCCGGCGCGCGCAGGCCGAGCACATCGAACGTGTAGCCCGTCGCCTTCACGTGGTCCCACACGCCGAGCCGGTCGAGGACGCGCAGGGCATTGCCCTGCAGCGTGATGCCCGAGCCGAGGGCGTTGAGGTCGGGCCTGATCTCGAAGACGTCGACGTCGACGCCCCCTTCGGCGAGCAGGATGGCGGCGGCGGTGCCGGCCACGCCGGAGCCGACGACGGCGACGCGTGAGACTGCGGTCATGGGTGGATCCCTCCTTCGGGATGCGGTTCGGGTCTCGTGTCTCGGGTCTACTTCAGGGCGATGGGGTTGACCGGCGACCCGACGGCACCAGTGATCGGGAGCGGGGGCGCGACGAGCAGGAACTCGAAGACGCCGTCGGCTGCGCAGTCAGCGGCGAGCGCCTCGAGATTCCACATCTCGCCGACGGTCAGCCCCATGTTCGGAATCACGATCTGGTGCAACGGTTGGAACGCGTCGTCGAACTCGTTGGGCCGCACCTCGAACCCCCACGTGTCGGTCGCGACAGCGGCGATCTCGGTGCGATGCAGCCAGCCGGCGGTCGTGAACGAGAGGCCCGCGCTGGGCCCACCGGCGTATCCGTTCCAGCCTTCCCGCATCGCCCGGGCATACCGCCCGGTGCGCACGAGCAGGAGGTCGCCCCGGCCGACGGCACTCGTCGCGCCCTGCGCATGGATACAGGCCTCGAGGTCGGCGGTCGTGATGGCGTAGCCGTCGGGCAGCTCGCCCGCGGCTCCGTCGGCAGCGTCGTCGGATGCCTCGCGCCGCAGGAATCGGCCGAGGTCGAGCAGCACCCCACGACCGACGATGGCGGATGACGCATGCTCGATGCCCGTGACCCGGTCGCCGGAGCTCGTGACCACGTCTCCGGCATGCCGGCCGTTCCACGCGATGCCCCGGTCGAAGATATGGCCGAGTCCGTCCCACTGCGTCGAGCACTGCAGCGGCATGGCGATCACGTCGTCGGCCCCGCCGATGCCGTGCGGGAAGCCCTGCAGGCCGGCCGCGGCATCCGTGCCGGTGTCCAGCATGGTGTGCACCGGGTTGGTGCGACGTCGCCAGCCGAGCTGCGGGCCGTCCATGTCGAATGGCTGCGAGAGCGAGAAGCTCGCCCCGCGCCGTACGAGCGTCGCGGCACGAGCGCGCTCGGCTTCGCCGATGAAGTTGAGCGTGCCGATCCGATCGTCGTCGCCCCAGCGCCCCCAGTTGCGGTACGCCTCAGCCGCCTCGGAGATGTGACGCTCGGGGTCGGTGCGGTCGAGCGCAGTGGGGTCCTCGGTGGGGGTGGTGCGACTCGTGCTCATCGGCCGACCGCTTTCGCCTCGGCGACCGCGCGCACCGTCTGGGTGCCGAGGCCCTCGATCGCCCCGACCATGACATCCCCGTCGCGGAGCATCCGCCCGTGCACGATGCCGTTGCCCGCCGGGCTGCCGGTCAGCAGCAGGTCGCCGGGAAGCAGCGGCATGTTCTGGGAGGCCCCCGCGATGAGCGCCGGCAAATCGAACATGAGATCGGACGTCGTTGCGTCCTGCATCGTCTCGCCGTTGAGGGTGAGCTCGAGGTGCAGGTCGGTCGGGTTCGCGACGAACGGCGCCGGCACGAGGAATGGCCCGGTCGGCAGGAAGCCCGGCGCGTTCTTGCCCCGATACCAGTCGGTGCCGATCTCCTTCATGTCGTCGCGGAAGACCAGGTCGCGTGTGGTGATGTCGTTGGCGATCGTGAAGCCGGCCACATGGTCCATGGCGTGGTCGCGATCGACGCGGAACGCCTCGCGCCCGATGATCACGGCGAGTTCGAGCTCCCAATCGTGCTGGTCGCTGTAGCTCGGCAGCACGAGGTCGACATCGTCGCCGACGACGGCAGCCGGCAGGCCGATGAAGAAGTACGGCGTGCCCTCCCGTGCGCGGCGATCCATCATCTCCGCGGCCCATTCGCGAAGCTCCTCGATCGGCCGCGGATCGTTCTTCGCGCGGCCCGCCACGACCAG
>DASUVU010000127.1:0-9080 GCA_036378815.1 Agromyces sp.
CGTCGGCACGTCGGGTTGGTCGAACGAGCGCATCGCCGAGATCGCCCAGTTCGTGCGCGGCCACGACGACGCCGGGGCCGTGCTGTTCATTCCGAACTTCTCGATCGGCAGCGTAATCAGCACCGCCGTCTCGGTGCTCGCGGCTCGATTCTTCGACTCGATCGAGATCATCGAGGCGCACCACGCGGGCAAGGTCGACTCGCCATCGGGCACGGCCGTGCGCACCGCCGAGCTCATCGGCGAGGCGCGACGCGACGCGGGTCCGGTGGCTGCCCCGCACGCCGACCAGCGGGCCCGGGGTCAGCTCGTGTCGGGCGTGCCGGTGCACAGCATGCGGCTCTCGGGCGTGCTCGCCGAGCAACGGGTGATCTTCGGCGGCGAGGGCGAGACCCTCACGGTCGTGCATTCCACGCTGTCGCCGACGTCGTACGAGCAGGGCATCCTCCTGGCACTGCGTCACGCGCCGGACGAGTCCGGCGTCGTGGTGGGGCTCGACGCGCTCCTCGACCTGGGCGTCCCGGGCACCGACCGATGATGACGAAGGCGGGCGCGGTGCTCATGGCCGTGCTGCTCGCGCTCTACCTGGCGCTGGTCGGATGGCGCGCGGTGCAGTTCATCGGCACGGGCGAACCCGCGGCCGTCGGCATCGGCGTGGCGCTGCTCGTGCTGCCGCTCATCGCCGCATGGGCCCTCTGGCGCGAGGTCGCCTTCGGCGTCCGCTCGCAGGCGCTCGTCCGTCGTCTCGAGGCCGAGGGTGCGCTCGATCTCGGCATCCCGCGGTTGCCGAGCGGTCGTCCCGACCGAGCCGGGGCGGATGCCGCGTTCCCGGCGTTCCGGGACGCGGCGGAGGCCGACCCCGAGTCGTGGCGGGCGTGGTTGCGACTGGGCCTCGCCTACGACGCAGCAGGGGATCGCCGTCGAGCACGAGGCGCCGTGCGGCGTGCGATCACGCTCGAGCGCGCGGAGCACCGCGGGGAGCGCTGAGCATCGCCTCGATCGCCGATTCGACGGTGGCGTGGCGGAACCGGAACCCGTCGTCGAGGAGCCGCTGCGGCCGCATCTTCTGGCTCGCGAGCAGCAGGTCGTCCGCCGCCCGGCCGAGGGCCGTCTTGAGCAATCGTTCGGGTACGACGAAGGTGTACGGCCGATGCATCCGTTCGGCCAACACGGTCAGCACCCGATCCGCCGTGGCCGGAGTGGGGCCGGCGAGGTTCACGGGACCCGAGTGGTGAGACGTCAGCAGGTAGGTGATCGCCGAGACCTCGTCGTCGAGTGAGATCCACGCCCAGTACTGCCCGCCCGTGCCCAGCCGGCCGGACAGGCCGAGTCTCGTGAGGGTGAACACCCGCTGCAGTGCACCTCCGTGTCCGACCACGATGCCCGTCCGGAAGGTGACGGTGCGGGTCTCCTCGGGCGCGAGCGCCGCCGCGGCCTCCCAGCGCTGCACGACCTCGGTGAGGAATCCCGAGCCCGGGCTCGAGAACTCGGTGAGCAGCTCGCCCGGCCGGTCCCCGTAGTAGCCGACCGCCGAGGCGTTGAGGAACACCGCGGGCGGGCGTCTCGCCTTCGCCATGGCGTCCGTGAGGGTGCGCGTCGCGGCGACGCGCGAGTCGGCGATCTCACCGCGGTAGTGCTTCGTCCACGGCAGCCGCGTGAGCGGGGCGCCCGCGAGGTTCACGACCGCATCGACGCGGTCCATCACGGTGAAGTCGATGATCCCGGCCGTCGGCGACCACGAGCTCTCGCCATCGCCATGCGCCCGACGGCGCACGAGGCGCACGACGTCGTGCCCGTCGGCTCTCAACCGGTCGACGAGCGCGGTTCCGATGAAGCCGGAGGCGCCGGCGACCAGCACACGCACGTCAGGCGAGCTCGGCTTCGATCGTGATCGGGATCGACAGCGCCTGCGAGATCGGGCAGTTCGCCCGCGCGTCCTCGGCGAAGCGCTCGAACTCCTCCTCGGTGACGCCGGGGACCCGTGCGCTCACGAGGAGATGGCTGCCGAGCACGCCCTTGCCGGGCTCGAAGGTCACGGCGGCCGTGGTCTGGATGCTCTCGGCCGGGGTGCCGGCCTTCGCGAGCCCCAGCGAGAGCGCCATCGAGAAGCACGACGAGTGCGCAGCGGCGAGCAGTTCCTCGGGGTTCGTCATATCGGCGACGCCCTCGGTGCGCGCCTTCCAGTTCACCGGGAAGGTGCCGAGTCCCGACGAGTCGAGGGCGACGTCGCCCGAGCCTTCGAACAGGGTGCCCTTCCAGATGGTGGTCGATTCACTCGTCAGTGCCATAGGTTCCTCCTCGTCGAGCCGGGCTCCCAGCCTAACCCGGTGCATGCCGCGCGTGGCGGGGTCCCGGAGCTGCCTTCCGAGGGTTAGCATCGAGCGATGGCCGAGACGATTCCGACGCCGTACGAAGACCTGCTCCGCGAGGTGCTCGATCACGGCGCGCAGAAGACCGACCGCACGGGCACCGGAACCCGCAGCGTCTTCGGCAGGCAGCTCCGATTCGACCTCGGGCAGGGGTTCCCGCTCGTCACGACGAAGCGGGTGCACTTCAAGTCGATCGCCTACGAGCTGCTGTGGTTCCTGCAGGGCTCGTCGAACGTCGGTTGGCTGCGGGAACACGGCGTCACCATCTGGGACGAGTGGGCGGATGCCGCGGGCGAGCTGGGCCCCGTCTACGGCGTGCAGTGGCGCTCGTGGCCGACCCCGTCGGGTGAGCAGATCGACCAGATCTCCTGGGTGGTCGACGAGATCCGCCGCAACCCCGACTCGCGGCGCCTCATCGTCTCCGCGTGGAATCCGGCCGACATCCCGTCGATGGCGCTGGCGCCCTGTCACGCGCTGTTCCAGTTCTACGTGGCCGACGGCAAGCTGTCTTGCCAGCTCTACCAGCGCAGCGCCGACCTCTTCCTCGGGGTGCCGTTCAACATCGCGTCCTACGCGCTGCTCACGCACATGGTGGCCCAGCAGACCGGGCTCGGGGTCGGCGACTTCGTGTGGACCGGCGGCGACTGCCACATCTACGACAACCACGTCGAGCAGGTGACCGAGCAGCTCTCACGTGAGCCGTTCGCGCCCCCGACGCTGCGCATCACCCGGCGACCCGCGTCGATCTTCGAGTACGAGTACGAGGACTTCGAGGTCGAGGGTTACCAGCACCACCCGGCGATCCGCGCGGCCGTCGCGGTATGAAGCGGACGGATGCCCCGGCGTCAGCGCACTCCGCCACGCCGGCCCCGCGCATCAGCCTGGTCTGGGCCGAGGCCCACGGCGGCGTGATCGGACGCGACGGTGGCCTCCCGTGGCACGTGCCCGAGGACCTGGCGCACTTCAAGGCCGTGACGCTCGGCACACCGGTGATCATGGGACGCCGCACCTGGGAGTCGCTCCCGGAGCGATTCCGGCCGTTGCCGGGGCGGGAGAACATCGTCGTGACCCGCGACCCCGCGTGGGCGGCGGATGGCGCGGAACGGGCGGGCTCGATCGATGAGGCGCTCGCCGTGGCCGCGGCATCCGGCTCCGATCGGGTGTCGGTCATCGGCGGTGGCGACGTCTTCGCCGCCGTCATCGACGACGCCGACATCGTGGAGCTCACCGAGGTCGACCTCGTGCTCGAGGGTGACACGTTCGCCCCGCGCCTCGACACCACCGTCTGGCGCGAGACGGCCGCGGATCCGCCGTCGGACTGGCACACGTCGACGACAGGCGTGCGCTACCGCTTCCGCCGTCTCGAACGCGCCTGACGCGTACCTCGGTGGTGCTCGCCGGGAGACGCAGTTCGGGCCGGTGGACTCCTGAAAACAAGGACGCGAGAGAAGCGTCCTTGCGTTCAGGAGGCGCAGGGGTAGTGACCTTCTTCGGCAGCCGTCAGGGCTCCCGGCGGGAGGTGACCTGCCCTCAACAGGTCGACTCGCCGGGCCGGTATCCCCACTTCCGCGGCACCACGCGTAGCCGCAGGGTTCATACGGTGAGATTCGGATCATGATGCGGTTCGAACGCGAGACGTTGGGCCTTGGCGGGATCGCGCGAAGGTCGGATCTGCGACGAATGGGGCTCGACGACGAGACCGTTCGGCTCCTCGTCGCGCACGGTCGGCTGGTCCGAGTCCGTCAGGCCTGGTATGCGCTGCCCGACGTGTCCGGGGACGTCGCTCGGGCATGCGGCCTCGGAGGGCGGCTCGCGTGCGCGAGCGCGCTGCGCTTCCACGGTGAGCCCGTCGACGACGACGATGTCCTGCACATCGAGGTGCCCGCGAATGCCGTGGCACGTGCGCCCGAGAACGGTTGCAGCGTGAGGGTGCATCAGCCGCGGCATCCGTCGACCGGGAACCGAGGCGTCGTCGATGTCGAGGCCGCCCGGCGGCAGTGGGAGCGGTGCGGGTGGGCGGGACGATAGCCTTGAGCACGTGACTCAGGAGAACCCGTTCGGACAGGTGCTCGTCGCGCTCGTCACGCCGATGACGGCTGACGGCGAGGTCGATTGGCCGGCGGTCGAGAAGCACATCGACGACGTCATCGCGGCGGGTGCCGACGGCATCGTCGTCACCGGCACGACGGGCGAGACCTCCACGCTGACCGACCCCGAGAAGATCAGGCTCGTCGAAGTCGGCAGGGACGTCGCCGCCGGACGCGCCAAGATCATCACCGGTGGCGGCTCGAACGAGACCGCGCACGCGATCGAGCTCTACCGGCACAGCGAGCAGGCGGGTGCCGACGGCATCATGATCGTCACGCCGTACTACAACAAGCCGACCCAGGCGGGCATCCTCACGCACTTCCGGCTCGTCGCCGACGCGACCGACCTGCCGGTGATCCTCTACGACATCCCCGGGCGCACCGGCGTGCCGATCAGGTACGAGACGATCCTGCGTCTCGCGAAGCATCCGAACATCCTCGCGGTGAAGGATGCGAAGGGCGACTTCTCCGAGGTCAGCCGCGTGCTCAACCAGACCGACCTCATGTACTTCTCGGGGGAGGACGCGAACGTACTTCCGCACCTCGCCATCGGCGCCACGGGTCTCATCGGCGTGACGGCGAACATCGCGCCCGCACCGTACCGAGCGATCGTCGACGCGGTGAACCGCGGCGACCTCGCCGCGGCGACCGCCGAGCACCAGCGACTCGAACCGCTCGTCCGCGCCGTCATGACGCACGTGCCCGGCACCGTCGCGGCGAAGTACATCCTGCACGGACTCGGCCGCATCGGCAGCCCACGCGTGCGCTTGCCGCTCGTCGGCCCCGAGGAGTGGGAGGCCGCGCTGATCGAAGACGAGCTGGGCCTCGTCCGAGGCATCCCGGGCGCCGACTTCCAGACCTTCCGCCCCGACCGCAACGCCGCCGCCGGCGGCGCGCTGCCGAAGGTCGCGGGCACGACGCGCTGACGCGCGCCACGAGGCATCCGCTGGGCCCAGGAAGGCCCGCACGAACCGAACACCGCACATTGAGGAGGGCACATGCCCGACGTCGTCACCGATCCCGCCCCGCTCGAAGCCGGGACGCTCCGCATCATCCCCATCGGGGGCCTCGGCGAGGTCGGCCGCAACATGACGAGCTACGAGATCGACGGCAAGATCCTCATCGTCGACTGCGGCGTGCTGTTCCCCGAGGAGCACCAGCCCGGCGTCGACCTGATCCTGCCCGACTTCGGCTTCCTCCGCGAGCGACTCGACGACATCGTCGGCGTCGTGCTCACCCACGGGCACGAGGACCACATCGGCTCCGTGCCGTACCTCCTGCGCCAACGTGCCGACATCCCCCTGATCGGCTCGACGCTGACGCTCGCGCTCGTGGAGGCGAAGCTCAAGGAGCACCGCATCCAGCCCTACACCCTCACGGTCGCCGAGGGCCAGCGCGAGCGGATCGGCCCGTTCGACCTCGAGTTCATCGCTGTGAACCACTCGATCCCCGACGCGCTCGCCGTCGCCATCAAGACCCGCGCCGGCACCGTGCTCGCCACCGGCGACTTCAAGATGGACCAGCTGCCGCTCGACGGCCGGCTCACCGACCTCCGCGAGTTCGCCCGCCTGGGCGAAGAGGGCGTCGACCTCTTCATGGTCGATTCCACCAACGCGGATGTCCCGGGCTTCACCCCGCTCGAGCGGTCGATCGGTCCCGTGCTCGACGAGGTCATCGCGCGCTCGCCGCGGCGCGTGATCGTGGCGAGCTTCTCGAGCCACGTGCACCGGGTGCAGCAGGTGCTGGACGCGGCGCACTTCAACGGACGCCGGGTCGCGCTGCTCGGTCGCAGCATGGTGCGCAACATGACCATCGCGGCCGAGCTCGGCTACCTCAAGGTGCCCGAGGGCGTGCTCGTCGACTACAAGAAGGCCGGCGACATCCCCGACGACCGCATCGTCTACATGTCGACGGGCTCGCAGGGCGAGCCCATGGCGGTGCTCTCCCGCATGGCGAACCGCGACCACCAGATCGAAGTCGGCGAGGGCGACACCGTCATCCTCGCGTCGAGCCTCATCCCCGGCAACGAGAATGCGGTCTACCGCGTCATCGACGGCCTGACCAAGCTCGGCGCGAACGTCGTGCACAAGGGCAACGCCAAGGTGCACGTCTCGGGCCACGCCGCCGCGGGCGAGCTGCTGTACTGCTACAACATCCTGAAGCCGAAGAACGTGCTGCCGATCCACGGCGAGTACCGGCATCTCTTCGCCAACGCGAAGCTGGCGCAGGATACGGGCATCCGCGAGCAGAACACGTTCATCGGCGAGAACGGCTCCGTGTACGACCTGCGCGACGGCGAGATGCGGGTCGCCGGCCAACTCGACCTCGGCTTCGTGTACGTCGACGGCTCGACGGTGGGCGAGATCACCGACGCCGACCTCAAGGACCGACGGATCCTCGGCGAGGAGGGCTTCATCTCGGTCATCATCGTCGTGGATGCCACGACCGGCCGGATCATCGTCGGACCCGAGATCCACGCCCGCGGCTTCGCCGAGGACGACGCCGTGTTCGAGGAGGTCAAGCCCAAGATCTCGTCGGCCCTGCTCGAGGCCGCGCAGAACGGCGTACGTGACCAGCACGGATTGCAGCAGATCGTGCGCCGCACGGTCGGCACCTGGGTGAACCGGCGCCTGCGCCGCCGCCCCATGCTCGTGCCGCTCGTCATCGAGGCGTAGGCGGGCACCCCTCCCGCTCGCTTGACGATGGCGACTCCGGCGCGGGAAACTTCCCCCTAGGCAGGACCCGATCGGGGGTTGCCATGTCCCGCCTCATCGATGACGCCACCGCTCGGGCCCCACGACGACCCAGGGCGATCCGTCTCCTCGCGCTCGTCGCCGGCGTCTCCGCGGCCGTCGGCCTCGCCTCCTGCGCGGCGACGGGCGAACCCGTGGCCGGCGAGGCATCCGCTTCGCCATCGGCATCGTCGACCGCGCTGGCGCAGCAGGACTTCGCCGGGCTGGTCGACATCGGCGGCGGACGCCAGATCTGGGCGACCTGCAAGGGGCAGGGCTCGCCCACGGTCGTGCTCATCTCGGGGCACGGGAACGGCGCCGAGGACTGGTCGCTCATCATCGACCCCGACGATCCCGTGCTCGACGCACCGGGCGACGACCTCTCGGCCGGGATGGGCGAGCTCGTCCCGAGCGACGACGCCGTCCTCCCGTCGGTCGCCCGGACCACGCGGGTCTGCACCTACGACCGGCCCGACATCCGCGTCACGGGCGAGGTGTCCACCCCGAGGTCCCAGCCGCACACTGTCGACCTCGACGTCGAGGACCTGCACGCCCTGCTCGCGGCGATCGGGGAGCCCGAGCCCTACGTGCTCGTCTCGCACTCGTACGGCGGGCTGGTATCGACGCTCTACGCCCGCACCTACCCCGAGAGCGTCGCCGGACTCGTGATGGTCGACACGGTCAGCGAGGTCATGGAGGAGCTCGTCACGCCGGGGGCCCTCCAGTGGTGGGACGACGTGAACTCCGCCACCAACGACGTGGTGCGTGAGGGGGTCATGGTCAAGGACGCTTTCGCCCAGATCAACGCCGCCGGGCCCATGCCCGACGTGCCGGCCGTCGTCCTCGTCGCCGACAAGCCGTTCCGGACCGACCTGGTCCCGCCGGAGCAGCTCCAAGGGGAGCACACGACCTTCGACGACTGGGTGGCGATGGTCACCCGGCTGGGCGCCGACCTCGGTGCGCAGACGATCACCGAGACGAACAGCGGCCACAACATCTACATGTACAACCCCGAACTCGTCATCGATTCCATCCGCGAGGTCGTCGACACGGTGCGCGACGGCGACGGCTGATCGCGAACACTCGCCGCGTCCTGCCGGTGTCGGTCGTCGGTCGGCCGTAACGTGGTGTGCATGGCTACGAGCACCAGGTCGAACGGGCGTGCCTCGGGCACGTCCGGACGCGGTGGGAGCTCGCGAGGCGGCGCCGCGAAGACCGCGCCCACCAAGAAGCTCCCGGCGACTCGCGGTTCGGCGGGTGCGAAGGCGAAGCCGGCCGGGAGCGACCGACCGGGTATCCTCGTCCGCGCCTGGATGGGGCTCGCACACCTCGTGGGCGGAGCCGCACGCGCCCTCGGTCCCGAGACGCTCCAGAAGGAGGAGCGCCGCGACGGCCTGCCGTTCTTCATCATCCTGCTCGCGGTCGTCGGCGCCGTGGTCGAGTGGTTCCTCATCAACGATCCCATCGCCCAGGCGCTCGACTCATGGACGTTCGGGGGCCTGTTCGGTCGCGTCGCCTTCGCCCTGCCCGTCGTCATGCTGCTGTTCGCGGTGTGGCTGTTCCGCCATCCGAGCTCGGTGCACGACAACACGCGCATCGGCATCGGCGTCGGGTTGCTGCTCCTCACCGTCTCGGGGCTCTGCCACCTGTTCGGCGGCCAGCCCGAGCCGAGCGCGGGCATGGCGGTGCTGGCGCGAGCCGGCGGCATCCTGGGCTGGATGCTCGCGCAACCGCTCATCCTGCTCATCACCGAAGCCGGGGCCGCGATCGTCATCGTCCTCATCCTCGCCTTGTCGCTGCTCATCATCACCAAGACGCCTCCGAACCGCATCCCGTCGCGGTCCCGCGAGCTCTACACGTGGCTGTTCGGCGCACCCGAGCCCGATGAGGGCCAG
>DASUVU010000128.1:0-4121 GCA_036378815.1 Agromyces sp.
GGCTGACGCTCGGGACCTTCGACCCGATTCCACCGGACGCGCGCACCTATCCTCGAGGTGTGTTCATGAGCACGTCCCGGGTGGTCGGAGCAGCCGCACTCGTGCTCGCGGCGGGCATGCTTGCCGGGTGCACCATCAACATCGGGGCCGCCGATCACCACGGTGGGCCCGGGATCATGAGTGGTCCGAATCGCGGCCCGGACGAGGATGACGGGATGATGGGCGGCTCGGATTCCACCGAGTTCAGCCAGGTCGATCTCATGTTCGCGCGCATGATGATCCCGCACCACCAGCAGGCCATCGACATGTCCGACCTCGCCCTCGAGAAGTCGACCGATCCGGATGTGCGGGCCCTGGCTGAGCAGATCCGCGCGGCACAGGCGCCTGAGATCGAGCAGATGCAGGGATGGCTCGATGAGTCGGGCCTTCGGATGCCGCCGGGCGACGCCATGGGAATGGGCATGGGTATGGGCGGCATGCTCAGTGACGCCGAGATGGCCGAACTCGAGAACGCGACCGGGACGGCATTCGATCGGCTCTATCTCGAGGGCATGATCACCCATCACGAGGGTGCCATCCAGATGACGCAGATGATCCTGGGCTCGCGCAATCCCGAGGTGCGAGCTCTCGGTGAGGCCATCGTCGAGAGCCAGACCGCCGAGATCGAGCTGATGGAACAGCTGCTCGGCGGCTAGCTAGCGGCCGACGCGACTCCTCGAGCGCTGCTCGGGCGGGGCCATCGGTTCCCAGCCGCGCCGAGCGGGCTGCGACGCACGACCACCGTCGCGCGAGCGATACACGATGTACGGGCGGAACAGGTAGCCGACCGGCGCGGAGAACACGTGCACGAGCCGCGTGAACGGCCAGAGCGCGAACAGTGCGGTCGCCGTGAGCACGTGCAACTGGAACGCGAGCGGCACCTCCGTCATCAGCTCGGGCTGCGGCTGGAACAGGATGAGGCTGCGGGTCCACGGTCCGACGGTGCCGCGATACTCGTAGCCGGCACCGAAGACCTGGTACAGCACGGTCGCAACCGTGCCGAACGCGATCGTGGCACCCAGGAACACGTACATCGTCTTGTCCATGCGGGTCGTCGCGAGGAAGACCGACGGGTTGGTGCGACGGCGGTAGACGAGGATCGTCAGTCCCACGATGGTGAGCACGGCCGCGGCCGTCCCGAGCACGGTCGCCCCGACGTGGTAGATCTCCTCGGAGATGCCGATCGCGTACAGCCATTCGGCCGGGATGAGCAGCCCGACGACGTGCCCGACGAGCACGAACAGTATGCCGAGGTGGAATGCGGGCGACGCGATCCGGAGCAGCCGATTCTCGTAGACCTGGCTCGACCGGGTGGTCCAGCCGAACTTGTCGTAGCGGTACCGCCAGATGTGCCCGCCGATGAACACCGCCGCGGCCGCGTAGGGGAACGCGACCCAGAGCAGGATGTCGAGTGGGGTCATCGGTGCACCTCCGCCGATGCGCCGCCGACGGGGATGAACGGCGGAAGCTCCACGGGGCCGCCGAGTCCGACGGACTCCGCCGGTGGCCCCTCGTTGATGAGGCGCAGGTAGCGCTCGCGGGTGCGGTCGTCGATCGGTGCGAGCGACATCCCGACCGCCTCGATGAGCCGCGCGTAGGGGCTCCCGACGGCGAGCAGCGCGGCTCGCAGCACCTCGATGCCCTCGCGATGCGATGCGAGCAGGCGGTCGGCGATCGGCGATCCGCTGCGCGCGGCGAACTCGAGCACCGCCGGCAGGTAGTCGGGCAGCTCGTCGGCGTCGAACTCCCAGCCGGCAGCGCGGTACGCCTCGAGGAACGCGACGAGCGCCGCGCCGCGCCGGCGTGTGTCACCGGCGGCGTAGTAGCTCAGGTACATGCAGCACTTGCGCTTGAGGTCGAAGGTGGCGACGTAGCGGCGCTCGCGCTCGGCGGCCTCGAGCGGTTCGATGTCGTCGATGAACTCGATCAGCGACGCGCGCACCGGCGCGGGCAGGCCGACCACCTCGTGCCGCAGCACCCTGAGGCGTTCGCCGTATGCCGAGTCGGGGTAGTCGAGCAGGAGCGAGGCCGCCATCTGCGTGGTCGCCCGGTCGGCCTGCGACATCCGCACCGAGCGCACCGGCTCGGGCGCCGAGCGCACGCGGATCTGGGGCGTACGGATGCCGCTCATGACGACGACCTCGGTGGGAACAGGCCATCGGGCGGTTTGCCGTTGCCGTCCCAGTTCAGCAGGTTGACCCGCCCGGGTGTGGACGGGCGATCGGCGGTCTGCCGCTGCTTCAATTCGTGGAAGCTCTCGACCGTCGCCGGAACCTGGGGTCCGCTCGCCCCGCCGAACGGACCGCCGCCGCCCATCCCCGGCCCGCCCTCGTAGTCGAGCGAGCACGCGAGTTCCTCGAGCGCCTCGGCCTGCTCGACGTGCGCGGTGGGAATGACGTACCGGTCCTCGTACTTCGCGATGGCGAGCAGCCGGTACATCTCCTCCATCTCGAGGCCGCTCATGCCCACCGACGCGGCGATGGACTGGTTCGGCTCCTCGCCGAGGTTGATGTCGCGCATGTACGAGCGCATCGCGGCGAGCTTGCGGAGCGTCGACTGCACCGGAGCGACGTCGCCCGCCGTGAACAGGCCCGCCAGGTACTCGACCGGGATGCGCAGGCGATCGATCGCCGCGAACAGGTTGCGGGCGTCCTCGCCGTCGGCGCCCGAGTCGGCCACGACGTCGACCACGGGGGAGAGCGGCGGGATGTACCAGACCATGGGCATCGTGCGGTACTCGGGGTGCAGCGGCAGTGCGACCCGGTACTGCTGGATGAGCCGCCAGATGGGGCTCTGCTGCGCCGCGTCGATCCAGTCGTCGGGGATGCCCTCCGCGCGGGCGGCGGCGATGATCTCCGGATCGTGCGGGTCGAGGAACACCGAGCGCTGCGACTCGAGCAGGTCGTGTTCGTTCTCGACGGATGCCGCCTCCGCGACCCGATCGGCGTCGTAGAGCACGAGGCCGAGGTACCGCAGGCGCCCGACGCACGTCTCGGAGCACACGGTCGGCAATCCGACCTCGATGCGCGGATAGCAGAGGGTGCACTTCTCGGCCTTGCCGGTCTTGTGGTTGAAGTACACCTTCTTGTAGGGGCATCCGGTCACGCACATGCGCCAGCCGCGGCACTGGTCCTGGTCGACGAGCACGATGCCGTCCTCGGCCCGCTTGTACATCGCGCCCGACGGGCACGACGCCACGCACGACGGGTTCAGGCAGTGCTCGCAGATCCGTGGCAGGTAGAACATGAACGTCTGCTCGAACTCCATGGCGACGTGCTCGCTCATGTGCTGCAGGATCGGGTCGTCAACGGCGGTCTCGGTCGATCCGCCGAGATTGTCGTCCCAGTTGGCCGACCACGAGATCGCCATGTCGTCGCCGGTGACGAGGCTCTTCGGCCTGGCGACCGGGGTGTAGTCGCCGGCCGGGGCGTTGAGCAGCATGTCGTACTCGTACGTCCAGGGCTCGTAGTAGTCGGACAGGCCCGGGAGCCTCGGGTTCGAGAAGATGCGCGCCAGCTTCGCGAGGCGCCCGCCCGCCTTCAGCTTCAGCCTGCCGCGTGGCGTGCGCTCCCAGCCGCCGAGCCACTTGTCCTGGTCCTCGTAGCCGCGCGGATACCCGATGCCCGGCCGGGTCTCGACGTTGTTGAACCAGACGTACTCAACACCGGTGCGGTTGGTCCACGCCTGCTTGCAGGTGACGCTGCAGGTGTGGCATCCGATGCACTTGTCGAGGTTCATGACCATCGACATCTGCGCCATGACCTTCATCAGTACGTGACCTCCTGGCTTCGGCGGCGGATGACCGTGACCTCGTCGCGCTGGTTGCCCGTCGGCCCGAGGTAGTTGAACGCGAACGCGAGCTGCGCGTACCCGCCGATGAGGTGGCTCGGCTTCAGCAGGATGCGGGTCAGCGAGTTGTGGATGCCGCCGCGCAGGCCGCTCGTCTCGGTGCGCGGCACGTCGACCGTGCGGTCCTTCGCGTGGTACATGTACACCGTGCCCTCCGGCATGCGGTGCGAGACGATCGCGCGGGCGACGACGACGCCGTTGCGGTTGTACGACTCGATCCACTCGTTGTCGCG